>CAMNGG010000265.1 GCA_946537975.1 uncultured Treponema sp.
GCAGAAAAAAATATGTATGAGGATGCAGTTACTACCGCAACAATAGAAAATATTGCTCCCTACGTTTCTCCCGAAAGCAAAAACTTTATGGTAGTCTGCCATCTGGATGAACCTGCAGAACGCTTTAGGCCCGGAATGTATGTAAAGGTTCAGGTTGCTTATAAGACTTACGAAAACGTTCCGCTTGTGAGCCTTAAAGCCCGCAAGATGGATGGCTCCTTCTATGTCTATAATGAAACAGATAAGACCGTAAAATTTATTGAAGGACAAAGCTTTCCGAACGACGGAGAAAACTTTATTGTGCCGGAAGAATACCGTAATTCTTATATTGTGATGGATGGACAGGACTTTGTATTTGACGGCCAGAAGGTACGACTTTTTGAAGAAGCTCTTAAGGAAGCACAGGCCGGTGCAGTTAGCGGAGAATAACAAATGAAGGTTTCTGAATTTTCTGTCAAACATCCGGTTATAATTACAATGCTTCTTATTGTGCTCATAGCCTTTGGCTTTTATTCCCTGAGTGGAATGCGCACAGAATTTATGGAAGACATTTCCATGCCTCAGGCAATTGTCTATACAGTGTATCCGGGAGCAAGTGCAGAAGATGTTGAAAATGACATTACAAAGGTTCTGGAAGATTCCTTTGTAACTCTGCCTCATTTTAAGGCAATAGACAGCACTTCTTCAAACTCACTCAGCTGGATTTTAATAACCTACGCAGATGGTTACGATCCTTACGATCAGCTGACGGAACTCCGCAACAGAATTTCAGAGCTTGTAGAACAGCTGCCTTCAGGAATTTCCGGAGAACCTCGTGCGCTCGTCGGCGGAATGTCGATGATGCCTGTCATCAGTTTTTCAGCAAGTGCGGGTAATGACACGGCCCGCCTTACCCAGTTTTTGCAGGACGAGCTAACACCCTTGCTTACCCAGATAGACGGAGTTTCTCAGGTTTCGATTGAGGGCGGAAAAGAGCTCGCTGTAAATATCAAACTTGACGTAGATTCTCTTACATCAAAAGGAATTGCGGTTTCCTCTGTTTATCAGGTTTTAAATTACGGAAACGTAACCCTGCCGCTTGGAAGCGCCAGCTATCAGGACAGAGCAATTCAGGTTCGCTATGCCGGCGGTTTTAATTCTCTTGATGATGTAAGAAATCTTCCGGTTGGAGTAGCAGACGGTTCTACAATAATCCGCCTTAGTGATGTAGCAGATGTTAGTCTTTCCTATCCGGAACAAAACGTAACAGTTTCTGACGGCCGCTTTCCACTTACAATTGTAAACGTAACAAAACGACTCGACGGAGATACTGTAAAAATCGTAAAGAAGGTAAAAAAGGCAATTGCTGACTGCGAAAAAAGTACAAATGGAGCAGTACAGTTTCATATTATCAGTGACGACAGCCGTCAGGTTTATGCCTCGCTTAAAGCAGTTATTCAAAGTGGAATTCTTGGTGTAGTATTTGCGGTCCTTGTGATTCTGCTTTTCCTTGCAGACTGGCGGGCAACCCTTACAATCAGTCTTTCTATTCCACTCTGTATTTTGTTCAGTTTGATTGGTCTTCGTGTAATGGATATTTCCCTGAACCTTATGACTCTCTCCGGTCTGGTTATTTCTCTTGGTATGGTAGTAGACGGCTCCACGGTTATGCTGGACCAGATTTACCGTTATTACAAACGCCGCGATCAGGAAACCGGCGAAATGGAATACACCGTTACCCAGAGCATCTACAAGGGCTGGGATGAAGTTTCCGGTTCAATTCTTGCAAGTGCGGCAACCACAATTGTTGTTTTTATTCCTATTGCAATGCTGGGCGGACTTGTAGGAAGCGTTTTGAATTCTGTAGCAATTACAATAATCCTTGCGATTTTCTCTTCTTTCCTTGTTGCGGTTGTAATTGTTCCCTACCTTCTCAAGCTTTTCCTTTCTGAAAGCGGACCAAAGCTTCGCGGCAAGCCGCGCAAATTCGACCGCGCCATGGATAAGGTGGAACGAGGCTATCGCAGGCTGCTTGACCTTGCCTTGAACAACCGCGGCTTCGTTGTGCTTATTGCGGTTTTCCTTTTGATTTTTTCCGGCTTTATAGCCCTGCGGCTTGGAATCTCCTTTATTCCTTCTACCGACTCAGGCGACTTTTATATTTCCACGGAATTTCCTATGGGAACCGAAAAGGAGCAGACCCACGAAAAAATGCTTGTTGCCCAGGACCTGCTTTATAAGTATGTGCCGGAAATTGACAACGTTGTTATGTACGAAGGTCAGGGAGATTCTTCAAACTTTTCTTCGGTTTCTACTCCTCACTATGCTTATACCCATGTAATTCTTGTTCCGGTTTCAGAACGCAAACGCGACGTTCACGACATTATGCTTCAGATTCAGGAAATCTGGTCGGCAGTTCTGCCGGACTCTAAGGTTTCGGTTCAGAACGGAGGCTTTGACAAGCTTGTCGGCTATGTATCGGATGGCGGTGGTTATGGTATCACACTGATTTCGGAAGACCTCAATCTGCTTTATGATTCCGCCAGCCGTATTAAGACTTTCCTCGAAAGCGACCCTGAGGTTGTAACAGCCAAGCTTGATACCGACTTTGATACCAGCACGATGATTATTGATATGAGCCAGGAATATCTGAGTTCCCTTGGAATCACAAGCTATGAAGCAGGCATTACTTCCGCAATTCTCTTTCAGGGAATAGAGTGCGGCCGTTACAAGGATCTGGAAAGCGGAAAACGTTATGACCTTAAAATTACCTCAGACATAACCGACAAAAACATTACCGCAGATGATATTTCAAATTTGCAGATAGTTACTCAAAACGGACAGAAGGTTTCTTTTGCAAATCTTTCTGATATAAGAGTTGAAAAATCCATTTCGCAGATTAATCACTCTGACCGGGCAAAAAAAATTACAATCACAGCCTCACTTATAAGCGAGGATACAAGCGGCGTTTCTCAGAGGGTAAATCAGTTTATTGCAAATAATCCTTTACCAAACGGTGTTCATTCAAAAGCCGGAGGTATTATGGCCCTCATAGGCGATATGATTACCCCTATGATTTCTGCCCTCCTCATTGCGGTTTTCCTGGTTTACACAGTTATGGTAATTCAGTTCGAAAAGTTCCGTCAGCCGCTTTTGATTATGGTTACAATTCCATTCTGCTTTATTGGCGTTGTAGCAGGACTTTTGATGTTCGGCTCTACTCTGAATCTGCTCTCCCTGCTGGGACTGATTTCACTTGCCGGTGTAGTAGTAAACAATGGAATTATCCTTGTTGATTATATAAATCAGCTTCGTAAACAGCGCCGTCAGGTTATTGCCCGCACAAAGGGCAGTCAGAATAAAGACGGAGAATGGCAGATTACTTTAACAGCTGAACAGGAGGAGGAGCTTCTTCGCACCTCAGTTCTGGACGGAGCCGCGAGCCGAATCAGACCAATTTTGATTACTACACTTACTACCCTGCTCGGAGATATTCCTATGGCAGTCGCAAAGGGAGAAGGCTCTGAACTTTATGCATCAATGGGACAGGCTATTGCCGGAGGCCTTCTAACCTCTACCCTCATTACTTTGATTTTAATTCCCGTAATTTATTATATATCTGAAAAGAGAGGCAAAAAATGAGAAAGATACTTTCAATCCTTGTAATTCTTACAGCAGTAATATTCAGCTCCTGTGATAATAATTACTCTGTCTTCAATGGAGGCACAGGCGGTTTAATTGTAGATGCCGAAAGCACCAGTATTCCAAAACGTGGCATTGCAAATGTTGATGTTTATGCCTACACAAGCAGTGGCAGCCGTGATTCAGACTTTAACAACTGGAGGGAAGGCACTGTTTTCTCTCCATCTGATTCTTATTATGGCCACACCTCAACAGATGCAAACGGAAGCTTTGTAATTTCAAATATTGTCTGGAAGGAGAAGAAGCCCGATTTTGGAAAGGACGCAGATTTTACCACAATCTATCTTTTGTATTTCCATGAAAATTATGGCCTCACTAAGGATCAGACTGTTATCACTTCAGACAGCACAAGTGATACTGTTTATGCAGAACTAACTACCATCAAAAAAACTACTTCCCTCAATATCAGCATTATTGATGTTTCAAACTCTGCTCAAGCCACAGCCGACATACTGGTAAGGATAAGCGTTCCTCAAAATACAGATAGTCTCAATGCCGCTCCAAAACTTTATGAACAGTTAATAAACGGCAGCGGTATAATCAACATCACTTATCCCCGCTGGAAAAACGTGTCAGACAGGACTAACAAAATTGAAAATACCCCTCAGATAAACATAAGCTATGCCCAGAGTGCAGACAATGTACACTGGAAGGCCTGTGCAAATGGAGATAATGCCACAAGTGATTATGCCTTTTTACCAGATAATTTTTCAGTCACAAAAACAGTTCAGAATAACACCTTTAATATTTCCCTTTATGGCAAAGCAACACGAATTGCACTTCCAACTGTAAACGGTACTTATGGCACAAATGACGGCGTGATTATTTCTATGAAGGCAAAGGATTCTGAAGGCAATTATACGATAGACTGCGGAGAAACCTCAACCTTTGCACAAACAGTAGGAAGCTCAAACATACAAACTCACGGGCATTTCAGCGGACTTGGAACGGGATTCTTTATTACAGATTCCCAATACACCGGCCGCTATAAAACTATTGATGTAGAGTTCTACACTGGTAACAGTGCAATCAGCGGAAGTCAGAGAACCTTAAGAAGCGATATTCCTTCTTATAACTTGTCGCTTTAGTACAGCTTTAGTACAAGAGAATAAACAGGATAATAACAGATGAAAATCAGAAAAATGATTTTTACAATTGCAGCTTTCTCAATCTTGAGCAGTCTTCAGGCCCAGCCCGAACAGTCTGCACAAAGCCCGATTTATGATTTAGACACTCTGCTATACGCCACAACACAAAATCATCCGGAGCTGCTTAAGCTTCAGGAGGAATACCGCCGGAGTATTCTTGATGTAAAGGATGCCTGGTGGAGTCTTGGTCCTACTGTTGATCTTCAGGCAAGCGGAACCTATATGGTAAATCCACCGGTTGGTGCAATGTATATAAACAGCGATGACATAATCAATGCAATTCAGTGGAATGGAACCAAGCCCAGAAACAGCGGTCAGCGCATAAAGATTTACGACGGCATGGAACCAACACTTTACAACTTTCAGCTCGATATAACACAGCCCCTTTTTACCTGGGGGAAAATTGCAAACGCAATTAAGCTCTACACTCAGGTTTCCCAGATAAAACTGACTCAGATTACCCAGCAGCAGTTCCAGCTGGAAACAGAACTAAAAACCCGTATTCTCAGTCTTTACTATATGAACAGAATTCTGCAGATTCTTGAAGAAGAGCAGACCTATTCTGACCGTATGGTTGAAGTCAGTGAAATTGCTGAGAGTACAGGAATGCTTTTGCATCAGGAGGTTGTTGATGCAAAGATTCAGGCAAAAGAGCTTGAAATCGCAAAACAGGATTTGCTAGAAAAAATCAATGACCAGGTGCTTGAACTGGAACGCATTACAGGAATCAGCGGACTTTCCTGCGACAGCATAAATTATTCTTTTGTTCCTGCCCTGGAAGAGGAGTTCAATAATCTGCTTGAAGAGGAGCCTTCTGAACTTGAAAGTCAGGCTCTATCTGGAAATCAGTCTTCTATGAAAATGCTTACCCAGCTGCAGGAGGTTAGTAAAACAGCAGAGAAAATCTCCCGCGGTTACGAAAACTGGAAACCAGATTTTGCCCTTCAGTTGAGCAGCGGTTTTTCCGGTTCCCGCTTTCCTTTTCTTGAAGCTAACTGGAAACGCAAGGATGATTATTCGATTAATATTTCCGTCGGCTTAAAGACAACAATCTGGGACGGAGGAAAAAAGGTTCGTGACGTTTCAAGAAAAATGAGCGAAGTAAAAACCGCAGACATAAACAAGCTTGACGCCCGTCTGACAATCAGCCAGACCTTTAATTCTCAATGGAACGCAGCCCAGGTCTGCACAATGAAAATTGAATATCAGGATTTAAAGATAGAATCTGCCACAGCAAAAATCGAGCAGAAGCAGCTCATGTATGAATCAGGTTACGGCTCAGAAAGCGATGTTCTTTCTGCAAAAATTGAACGCTGCAATGCCCAGATAGAAAAGGAACAGCAGACCCTCTCGCGTGCCACAGCCTGCCTTACCATTGAATATCTGCGAAAATAACTAACTTAATATTTTTATTTCTTTATTCTTTCATTTAATATTTTACGAACCTCTTCAACTTCATTTGAGTTATCAAAGGTCAGGCTTCGAGTTCCCTGCTTTGTATTGATTTTCAAAACATTAGTGGGAGTGCCGGCATCTGATTCCAGAAGACCGGTAATATTCTCAAGCTTAATTACATCTGTACTGTTAATCAGGAGCTTTTCATAAAGACCATTAACAGGAAGCAGAGTACTTTCTTTAATAGTGATAAAAAGGGCAAGCACAGCGCAGTAAGGAATAACAAAGCTTAATTTTCCAAAATCAATAAGATTTGAAAGAATCAGAAGCAGATAAGCTGCGGGAATAGCAAAAAACTGAAGCTTTACTGGTTTTCGAACAAAAGTCAAAAGCTTATCACCAGCCTCCTTCATCAGACGAATTCTCCAGAAGGGCATTCCTATAGAAATAAGGCACATCAATATAAAAGGAACAATTGCAAAGAAAAGCAGATTTACATTCATTTTCGACCTCTGCGCACAAGCTGAGTCAGGGTATACCTTGCACTTTCAAAAGCAAGCGGAATTCTTTCTATATCTTCCAGGCTCTCAACTCTGTAAGAAGCAAAGCCCGCAACTTCACTCTCTTCAGCTTTTAGACTTTTTATAAAATCTTCAATTGTCTTGAACTTTGCCGGAAGCTTTGCAGTAAAAAATATATCGCAGGTTTTGTACTCAATGTTTTTATATTCATAGGTATTTGGAGCTGAACACAGATATTTTACATCGTCAACCTCAACTCCTATTTCCTCCCGACATTCCCTTATAGCGGCCTCTTCTGCACTTTCCTCAAAATCGACAAAGCCCCCGGGAACTGCGGCAAAGCCTTTTCGAGGCTCTTTTGCCCGGACTTCAAAAAGCACGTTTTTATACTGATCCTGAATTACAACACCAACAGCTGCGGCAACATTACAATAGAGATCAAAACCACAGGCCGGACAAATCCATTTTCTGTTTCCATGATTTTCTATTTTACTGCTGCCACACATAGGGCACATTTTAAAATCGTTTTTTAAGCCGTTAATCTGTTTTGTCATTTAAAGCACCTCATCGTAATTGCATCAGCAAGAGCTTCGGATCTTTTTATTGATTGAATTATTAGCGGAACAACAAGGGGAAGGACAGCCCGAATTCTGGCAAGCTTACCTTTAACATTTACCATACCACCGCGAATCGACTGGGTTTTCAAAATTGATACAGCTTCATCAACCAGCAGTGGTATGAATCTGAAAATGATTTCGATTATCAGAATAAAATACCTGACCGGAAGCCGGCACAAACGCAGCGGTGTAAGAAGAATATTTAAGCCGTCCATCAAGTCGTATTCCGGAGTTGAAACAAAGAAACCGGAGATACAGGCAAGGGCCACATCGGTACGGATAATTGCCGCCAGACAGAAAAGCAGCTTAGAAGGGGTTACCATAAACCATTTCCACGAGGTAAAACGCATTTCATCAGCCAGTGCCGGATGGAATATCATCTGAAAAATGCTGAAGAATAATAAAAATGGAAGAAGTTTAAGGCTTGCAAGAAAAAGGCGTCGTAAAGAAAAACCACAGAATATACAGTAAAGGATTCCTGTCAGCAGTGCGCTTGTACATAACCAGAGCGGGCGTGCGGCCAGCGCGAACACGAAAAGTAATGTGAACAGGGAAATGCGGAGCGCGGGCGACAATTTTTCCACCAGAGATTTTTTCTTGTGCATGGAACGAGACAGTCCCAGAGAAAGCTTCTTAAGTCCAGCGATAAGGGCTGCTGAAGTAACAGGCTCCAGTTCTCCTGTCTCACAAATACAGTCCTCCGTTGAAAGGGAAACGGCCGGCAAACTGTCTGCCACAACCCGTCCATCCTTTATCACTATTTCCCTATCCGCAAAATCTGCCTCATCCCGTTTATGTGTACTGAAAATTACAGTTTTACCCTGCTCCGCGAGCCTTCTCAAAAGCCCCATTATTTCCATTCTAGACCGGCTGTCCAGCCCTGCCGTAGGCTCATCAAACATTACAATTTCCGGATTCAGAGCAAGGATTCCCGCAATGGCAAGTCTTCTCTGTTCACCCCCCGAAAGCTCAAAGGTTCGGCGTTCACCAAATTCTTCAAAAGGAATTGCGGCCTCATTCATACAGCGTTTTACAGTTTCAACAAGAGCACTTCCCGTTAATCCATGATTACGGGCCCCGAAGGCAACATCATCGGCCGCAAAGGCCTCAAATAAAGCCGCCTGGGCATTCTGCTGGGCAAGAACAGGCCGGCTTTCGTCTGCAGAATAGACCTTTCCTGATTGAGGAATCAGTAAGCCCGCACATAACTCCATAAGAGTTGATTTTCCGGCTCCGGAAGCCCCTGTTAAGGCAGTTAAACTTCCTTTATAAAAATCAAGATTAATGTCAAAGATACCATGACTTTCATCATGCTTGTAAGCTATATTCTTCAGACTAAGACTGACTTTTTTTTCTGCTGCAGGAGTCCTTTTATTTTTAGGAAGATTTTCCCCACAAATTCTATTTATATTTTCTTTGTCTGCCAGAAAGGCCCTCTGTGTTCCATAAAAAAACACCCGGCCATCTTCCATGCCCAGAACAGTATCTGCATATTCAAGAGTTTCTAAATCATGAGTTATCTGAATTATAGTATTTCCACATTTATGCCAGTAGCGGATAAAGTCAAGGATTTCAGAGCGCGATAAAGGATCCAGCATAGACACCGCTTCATCCAGAATCAAAATCTCCGGTCTCAGTGCAATTACCCCGCTAAGGGCAATTTTCTGAGTCTGTCCAAGAGACAGAGCTGACGTAGAAGAATCTGCCCTGTCCAGCATATCTACAATATTCAGTGATTCAATTACACGAAGCTCAACTTCACTGGCAGGCAAACCGAGATTCTGAGGTCCAAAGGCAGTATCCCGGGAAACAAGTCCGCTAACAAGCTGGTCTTTAGGCGATTGAAAAATAATTCCAATTCTATTATTTTCTTTGATTTCTATACTTCCGGAATCCGGCTGTTCGAGGCCGCAAAGCAGACGGGCCAGTGTACTTTTTCCACAGCCGTTATAACCAACAATAGCAAGATAAGAGCCCTTCTCAATGCCAAAAGAAACATCAAAAAGGGCCGCCTTATCATTCTGCGGATATTTAAAATTCAGATTTTTAACTGTTATTACACTCAATTATTTTGTCATCACTCGCTGGCAGGAACTTCTATAATAACTATAACCTTAGCAGTTGTATTACGGATAACTAAAGTATCAGAATCCGGCAGCAGGGTAATTCCTCCCGCAAGACCAGCTCCTCCCTCTCCTTCCTGAGAAGCAGAACTTGTAAGACTTCCCAATACCTCGCTGGCTGTTTTTTCAACATTATTAACCGGCACAGAAATTGATGCATTTGCTTCAGATACACTTACACTCTGATTTGCCTTAACAGGAACACCATTAGCCGCATTTCCATCAGAAAAGTCTTCGCTGTATACACCTACAGAAACTACACCTTCGCTGCAATCAACGGTATTTGAATCATCAATTATCCATTCTGTACCACGGCAGGAAGCAACCGCAACCGCTGTATGTACCTGATAATTAACATGCTTGTTATCAACATGCTTTACCTGAGAACGGGCAGTTCCAGTCTTAAGATATATGTTTACATTATCTGTCTGATTTGCAGTTGAAAGCTCTTCAAGAGTAATTCTTGTTACAGGACCGAGATACATTACAGAGTCCATAATTTTAATTTTTGCTTCAGACTGGAAGCCTGTAGAAATTGTTTCTGATTTTGCTACACTATCGCCCTTCTGCAGTGCTACCCATTTTCCACCGCGCTGTACTTCAACCTTTCCGCTTACAAAAGTAACGGTTGCATCAACAGCAAATGCCTCAGCTCCAAAAATTACAAAAACAGCGGCAAGTATTAAGCTCTTAAATCTTTTCATATTCTTCCTCCACCTGTTTTAGAAAGCCAGAGCTGCTTTTGCAGTGGCATAAAAAGTTGTAAATTCTTTTGACTCTTTACAGATATAGGCTCCAGCATCCAGACCACACTGAAGATCGCTGAACACGTTATATACAAGATTTATCGCAGTATCAAAACCATCAAGCTTTGCTTCGCTTTCCGGAATACTGATTATTACTCTTTCTGTAACGGCAGCCAGAAGTTTACCAGATGCATACAGGGCAGCAAGCTTTGGAACAATAACTCCGTTATAGAAAGGAGAACTGCCAAATGAGCGGTTAGAAATTGTCTGGAAAGGCTTTATACCTCCCTGAGCTCCCGATACATATTCTCCACCAAGGGTAATTCTTAAATCAGATCTTAAATAAAAGTTTGCATCAAGCATTGCATCCAGCATCAGACCGTCAAACTTTTCTGTTCCCAAAGTAACTCTGGCATCATAAGAAGCAAGTGTTCCCAGATATCCATTTGCGATAAGAGTTCCATAGGCCTTCATTGTATTCTTATCACTTACAGGAAAATAGGCCGCAACCTGTCCTCCCACTGTGTGTGTTTCGAAAAGTGCCTTGTAAGAAAAATCAGCAAGAACAGGAATGTATTTTGGACAGAGAGCGTATATCTGCTCCTTGTCTTCATATTCATTTTCAACCATTGAAACATTGAGCCGGTTCAAAAGTCCTGTGTATCCACCATAAAGGGAAGCCTTTAATTTCAAGTTATCATACGAAAGGTACAGTCCGTCACTTGTTTGAGAAAAGACGGAAGAAGAATAATCTGAATATCTGAAGCGGCCGGCCGAAAGAGCTAAGTTGCCGCCCGCAATTGTCCAGTTACCGCTTAGCTTTAACAGGCTTATATCAGCGATATTTTTAAATTCGTTTTCCTTTTCCTTAAAATCACAATTAAGATTATACTTATAAAGTCCTTCTGCAGAAAATCTTAAAGAAGCATCGGGTTTTAGATTTGCTGAGAGATTAAGATAAATTCCATTTGACTGGTTAAAAACTATTGCGGAAAAATCATTATTTGCTGAAACCTTTGAAGCATTATCCAGCATTCCACCCCAGGAAAAGGCAAAAGCAGAAGAAATAAATGAAGCCGCAGTAATCAATCCTGTGATTAGTCGTTTTTTCATTCTTCAATCTCCATTGAAACTGATTTCATGTCAAAGCCGCTGTATTTGTTCACACAGGCCGTGTAAATACTCAGAGCCTTTGCGCCTGTAACGAAATCTGATGGTTCCTGCTTTTTGTTTATTATTCCATCTGACTGAAACTGCTTAAAGGCATAACGCGGAGAGCCCTTTGTGAGACGGAACATCAAGCCACCCTGAACCGGCCATAATCTTGAATAAATATAAGCTATATCAACTAAGGGAATTGCTGCCTGAGGATCTTCCAAGTTTGGAATTATTTCTTTTTCAAACAAAACCTGAACAGCATTTTCATAAGAAGAAGAATCATCAATTAGATTCTGCTGAACACCCGCAAGGTAACAAACCTGTCCAAAGGTTGCTTTATCTGCTTCAAGTAAATCGGTAATAACATCTGCAGACTGTGCATATAATGAAATTCCCAGCAAAAGGACAAGGAATAACGACAGTTTTCTTTTCATAACCGATATTTTAACGCACATTTTGACAGTTGTCTACCTTTAACGCTATAATAGAAAGTAATGGTTACCTTAAAAGAAATTGCAGAAAAATGTTCCGTGTCAATTACAACGGTTTCAAACATTTTAAACGGTAAGTCAAACGTTTCACTTAAGACAAAAGAACGGGTTCTGTCTGTTATTAAAGAAACCGGCTACCGGCCTAACTATATGGCAAGAGGTCTTCGTGCCTCAAAAACGAATTCTGTTGGAATTATCATCGACGACCTTACTGAGTTTAGTTCTACCGGAATTATTGACGGAATTATGTCTTATTTTGATGAAAATCATTACAAGGCTATTCTTGAAAATCTCCGTTTCTATTCAAAATGGGGAAATAAATGGTATCACAATAAAGACTATGAGGATTCTGTTCAGCAGGCTATAGATGAGTTTGAAGCAATTAAAGTTGACGGAATTATTTACGTTGCGGGACATGCCCGTTGTATTTCCTGCATTCCTGATAATCTTAATATTCCTCTGGTTATTTCCTATGCCTTTACCGAAAAGCCTGGCATAGCTTCTGTAGAATTTGATGATATGCAGGCTGCCTGTGATATGACTACAAAGCTTATAAAAGATGGTCACAAAAAAATTGCTGTAATTGCCGGAACAAAAACAAACATTCATACCCAGCGTCGTCTGGAAGGCTATAAAAAAGCACTTAAAGAACAGGGGCTCGAAGACTGTAAATATTTAAGATACGCAAACTGGGACAGGGAATCAGGTTATGAAGCAGCAAAAGAACTCCTTGCGGATTCTAAATGCACTGCAGTCTTCTGTTTTAACGATCTGATGGCCGGTGGTGTTTATGACTACCTTAACGAAAAGGGGCTTGTTCCAGGAAAAGACATTTCTGTAGCGGGTTATGATAACCGTACAATGTCACAGTATCTTAAACCGGCCCTTTCTACTGTCGAAATTCCGCTTTATGATATTGGCCGCAAATCTGCAGAGGTAATTCTTAATCAGATTACTAACGCCGAAAATTTTAAGGCTCAGCAATATTTTGTACAATGCGGAATTATTGAAAGAGAATCCATTGGAAAAATCTAAAATATAAAAAAAACTTAAAACAACAAATTAGAAAACATCCTGAAATTGTTTACGGATTACAGGAGTCTGGAGGATAAATTGAACGAACAGCTGATAGTAGATTACAAAAACTTTTTAAACAACGGAAAAACTGAACGCGAATGCGTTGAACAGATTATCAAGATGGCCAATAAGAACGGCTACAAGGATATTTCTAAATTCAAAAAGCTGAGCCCTGGCGACAAGGTTTACATCACAAAAATGAACAAGGCCATTGCTCTTTTTGAAATCGGTTTTGAGCCAATCGAAAAGGGGCTGAACATTCTCTGCGCCCACATAGACTCTCCCCGCCTGGATGCAAAGCAGAATCCTCTTTACGAAAAAGACTGCATAACTTATATGAACACCCACTACTATGGCGGAATCAAAAAATACCAGTGGACAACTATTCCTCTGGCAATTCACGGTGTAGTTGTTAAAAAGGACGGCAAATCTGTAAACGTAGTGATCGGCGAAAATAACGATGAGCCGGTTTTCTGCATTTCTGATATTCTCCCTCACCTTGCCCAGGACCAGATGAAGGAAAAGGCAAGCGACTTTATTAAGGGTGAAGACCTGGATGTAATTATGGGCTCTGTTTCTCCTGCCAATACAGAAAACCTTACAAAAGAAGAAAAGAAAGAGCTTAAAGAAAAGAGCAAAAAAACTGTACTTGCACTTTTAAAAGAAATGTACGGAATTGAAGAAAAAGATTTTGAATCTGCTGAGCTGGAAATTGTTCCTGCAGGAAAAGCCCGCGACATGGGGCTGGACCGCTCTATGATTCTCGGCTATGGACAGGACGACCGTTCCTGCGCTTATGCTTCGGTTGCGGCAATGCTTGAGATGAGAGCCGGAAAACGCACTACCTGCTGCCTCTGTGTAGATAAAGAGGAAATCGGCAGCGTTGGTGCTACAGGCATGGCTTCTAATCTTTTTGAAAATATGACTGCAGAAATCATTGCCCTTACAGAGGCAAACTACAGCGAGCTCACCCTGCGCCGCTGTCTTGCAAACAGCAACATGCTTTCCAGCGATGTAAATGCGGCTTACGATCCTATGAACGCTGGTCTTTATGATAAGGAAAATGCAAGCCTTTTGGGTGGCGGAGTTACCTTCCAGAAGTACACAGGCAGCCGCGGAAAGTCCGGTGCCAGCGATGCAAACCCAGAATTTATTGCAAAGGTCCGCGCCGCAATGTACGACTCAAATGTAACATATCAGATGGCGGAGCTTGGAAAGGTAGACCAGGGTGGCGGCGGAACAATTGCCTACCACGCCGCAAAGTACGGCATGAACGTTCTCGATGGCGGCGTCGCAGTCCTTAGCATGCACGCCCCATGGGAAATCACCAGCAAGGAAGACATCAGCCAGTTGTACGAGTGCTGCAAGGCTTTCTTAGGATTAAATTAAATCCTAACACAGTCGGCAAGCACAGCTTGCCTCTGAGCCGTTCTTTCGATGAACCTAAAGCAACCCTTACGGCTTGCTTTTTAACGGTTCTTCGATTTTAGGCTTTCTTAGACATCAAGACTTCGTAGATTCTATCGAAGTCTTTTTTATTATCAAAACCGATTATGATGGAGCCTTTGTTGATGTCGCCTTTGAGGCTGACGTCGCGGGTTCCGAAAATATTGCGGAGCTCCTGCTCAAAGGCCAGAACATCCGCATCCTTTTTAGAAGCCTTCTTTTCTTCTTTCTTTGCGGCGGCGCGACCACCACCATTATAAGAATCAGCCAGTGCTTCCGCTTCGCGAACAGAAAGTCCGCTTCCAACGATTTTACCGAACATTACGCGCATATCAGCATCGTTCTTTACCATAAGAAGAGCACGGGCATGACCGGAAGTAATCTGTCCGGTAACAAGAGCCTGCTGAATATCACCAGGCAATTTCAAAAGACGAATTGCATTTGCAACTGTAGCGCGGGCCTTGCCGACACGCTTTGCAACCTCTTCCTGATTAAGGTCGCCCATCTGAATAAGATTATAGTAAGCAGTAGCTTCTTCAATTGGATTAAGGTCGGCACGCTGAATGTTTTCGATAAGTGCCATTTCCAGCTTCTGCTGCTCATCGAACTTTCGCAGCTGAACAGGAACCTTTGTAAGGCCTGCCATTTTTGCGGCACGGGTACGGCGTTCACCGGCAATTATATAGAAGCTTCCGTCACCGGCATCTTCAATAATGATTGGCTGAAGAATTCCGTTTGCCTTAATTGATTCGCAAAGCTCGTCCAGCTGCTTCTGATTAAACTCAATACGAGGCTGCTTTGGGTTCGGCTTAAGAAGGGCCGGATCCAGCCACATGCTGCCATCTTCCTTCATTTCGATGGCGGCAGGAATCTTTGTTCTTTTTAATGTAGTTGAATGCAGACCACCAGCAGGAGCTGAGGCCGCACCCGTTGAAACTGCAACTTCTTCCTGTGCGGCAGGGTTTTCACCCAAGAGCGCACCAAGACCTTTTCCTAATGCATTCTTAGCCACGGCGAATCACCTCTTCTGCAAGCTTTGCGTAACTGCGTGCGCCAACACACTCAGGATCATATTTACAGATTGGAAGTCCGTGAGATGGAGCTTCTGAAAGACGAACGTTTCGAGGAATGATTGTATTGAAAACAACATCCTTAAAATATGATTTAACCTGCATTACAACGTCCTGTGCAAGACGGGTGCGGGAATCATACATAGTAAAGAAAATACCACCGATTTTAAGCTCCGGATTAATTCCCTTCTGAACCTTCTGAACTGTCTGAAGAAGAAGTGTAATACCTTCAAGAGCGAAGTATTCACACTGCATTGGAACAAGAACTGAATCTGCAGCAGCAAGTCCGTTAAGTGTGAGAATGCCAAGAGAAGGCGGACAGTCTATAAGGATGTAATCATAAACAGCTTTAAGGGGCTCAAGTGCGTTTTTGAGGTAGAATTCGCGGTCTTCCTGGTCTGCAAGCTCAATAGCAACACCCGAAAGGTCAATAGATGCGCTGATTGCATCGAGGTTTTCTACAGATGTCTTTTTGATTGCTTTATTTGCTTCTACCTGACCGGCAAGCAGCTCGTAAATTGTAGGCTTGTCTTTAGAAACTCCAACACCGCTGGACATATTGCCCTGAGAGTCAAAATCAACAAGAAGAACCTTTTTTCCGGCAAGCGCGATGTAAGCACCAATATTTATAGCTGAGGTAGTTTTACCAACACCACCCTTCTGATTTACAAAAACAATACACTTTCCCATAAAATAAAATGTATCATTTTTTGAAAAAATAGTATACAGTAAAAATGTATTGAAAATTGAATAAACAACGTCGGCTTGAAAAACTCCATCCCTTACGCGAAAAAAGAGCCCTGCCAACGGGATGATGTTGTCACGGCTCTTTTTTCGCTCCGGACTGGAGTTTTTCAATCAACGTGTTTGATACATTTTATTTTATTAATATAACCGGGAGAATGGAGAACTTCGTAATGAGCAGCGAACACTGCCGAAATGCAACGTCATTGCGAGCGAAGCGAAGCAATCCATTTTATAAGAATGATTTTAAGCGTAACCTTATCAAAACCAGTTAACAACATTGAAAAGACGCTGGGGCGCGAATATCTTAAGATTAAAATCCACGCAGTAAATACAGCGGACGGAGCGTCTTATCAGGCGGAGATGTTTACTAAGACTCAGGTTTTTCATCAGAAGTTTTCGGAGAGTGAGCTGGAGGATTTTTTGAAAGAAAACTCTGGAATCACTTTTAAAAACGTTGTTACCCGCACAGACAGCGAAGAAATCACGCTGCTTACGAATAAAAAGGGAAAGACTACAGAGCTGCGTAAAAAACTGAAGACTTCGGTGGCAGTAACGGTCCCTGAGGCTCTCGAAGGGACCGCCTCTTCAAGGCTAAAAGTACTGCCAGCCGGTGGTTTCGAGAGCCTCAACCACCGTAAGAACTACCTGATTCCAGAAGGCACTCCCGTTCCTTTTCTCGTTCTACTCGGAATTATGAATGATGAAGGAAAGGTAATTTCCAGCCGCTACGACAAGTTCCGCCAGATAAACCGCTTTCTGGAATTTATTGATGATATTTTGCCTGAGTTCGCAGACAAGACTGCAGCCGGTCTGCCCCTTCGCATAGCTGATTTTGGCTGCGGAAAATCTTACCTCACTTTTGCCGTACACTACTTCCTCACAGAAATCCGCCATATCAATTGCGAAATCGAAGGTCTGGACCTCAAGGAAGAGGTAATTAAATATTGTAATGATATGGCAGGAAAGCTTGGTCTCAAGGGCCTGATTTTCCACACAGGAAATATTGCAGATTATTCAGGCACCCACAGCCCGGATATTGTAATCACTCTGCACGCCTGCGACACCGCCACAGACTACGCCCTCAAATACGCCGTAGAACGCGGAGCCCGCGCCATCTTAAGCGTTCCCTGCTGCCAGCATCAGATTAATACCCAGCTGCAAAACCGGGGCAAAGCCGGCGGCGCCACAGGCGAAGTCCCGGCCGAGTTCGAGCCGCTTCTCAAATGGGGAATCATCCGCGAAAAGTTTTCTTCTCTTGTAACAGATGCTCTGCGAGGTGAATGGCTCGAAAGTCAGGGCTACAAGGTTCAGATGCTTGAGTTTATTGATATGGAACACACTCCGAAAAATATTTTGATAAGAGCAGTAAAGAAAGATAATAAAATAAGCGGTAAAGCTAACAAGCTGGATTTAATTGAGAAGCTCGGTATAATACCTGAACTCTTTAAATAATTATTACCACACGGATTGGAAACGGCTAACGCCGTTTCTTTTTTTTATAATATGATTTTGCGTTAGCAAAATCGAATCCGTGTGGAATCCCTTTTATTTCAACACGTGTTTTTGTATAAAGTCGCCTACTCCATCATGATTATTGTCATAGTCTGTTACATGGTCTGAAATGCTTTTAATTGCTTCGAGTCCGTTGCACATGGCAACTCCGTGGCCGGCCATGCGGATGAGGCTTTCGTCGTTCATGCTGTCGCCAAAGCCCATCACTTTATCCATACCAAAACCAAGTTCATTTGCAAGCCAGCTTACAGCCTCGCCCTTGCCACAATTTGGTGGAAGAATCTCCAGGAAGTATGGTTTGCTTGTAAAGATTACGGCACGGTCGCCGAACTCTTCACGAAGTACCCTTTGTAAATCTAAAAGTTGAGCAGGCTCACCAGGAACAAGCATTTTTGTAAAACCAGTCTTTAAGAACTCATCATAATCTTCAACAGCGGCCCCTTTGAGCCCGCACAAATCAACATCGAGCTTAGTCCACTGGGTTTCCTCGCGGTAATAAATTGTATCGGGTGTATAAACTTCACTTCGCAAGCCTCTGGCCTCTGCAATTTCATTTGTACGAAGCAAAATATCAGCCTCAACCTTGCGGCAGAAAATCTGCTGGCGCTTATGCAAATCAAAAATTGAACAGCCATTTATGGCAATCAGATAGCGGCCGGCCTCTTTGCCTGCAATTTCAAGACGGCGGACAAAAGGAAGAATTGCATCCTCCGCACGACCGGAACACAGTACCACATAAATCCCCCTGTCGGCACACTGGCGCAGGGCTTCTACAGTTCCGTCAGTAATTTCGCGGTTATCGTTCAAAAGAGTATCATCCAAATCAAGGGCAATCAGCTTAATATCATATTTATCCATGGGGGTGAGTATAGCAGAAAAAAATGTTATTTTACAAGAATTTTCTTTTTTCTGTTAATGGGAGTGTTATAATTAAAGAATATCTAAAAAAATGCGTTAAAAAAAGTTAGAATCAGTCATATAAGGGAGAAGGAGTAAAATTGATGACAGATACTAATGGAAGCAGTCTGCACCTTAGACCAGTAATTAATGTCGACAGTTCTAAATGCTGTAACTGCCACCGCTGTATTTCGGTATGTCCGGTAAAGCTTTGTAACGACGGTTCCGGAGATTTTGTAACGCTCAACAGCGATTTGTGTATTGGCTGTGGCTCATGTATTGATGCCTGCACACACGGCGCCCGAACCGGAATTGACGACACAGAGCGCTTTTTTGATGAATTAAAGGCAGGAAAGCCTGTTATTGCCATTGTTGCACCTGCCGTTGCCGTAAACTTTAAGGGAATGGACCTTGAATTAAACGGCTGGCTTAAATCAATTGGTGTAAAGGCTATTTTTGATGTTTCCTTTGGAGCCGAGCTCACTACAAAATCTTACGTTGAGCAGATGAAATCTGAAAATCCCGAGCTGATGATTTCGCAGCCATGTCCTGCCCTCATTTCATTTATTGAGACCTACAGACCTAACCTGATAAAATATCTGGCCAAGGGCGACAGCCCTATGGCTCATACTGTGGAGTTTATCCGCCATTTTCATCCTGAATATAAAAATCACAAGATTGCCGTTATTTCGCCCTGCTTTGCAAAGCGCCGCGAATTTGACGAAAACGGACGCGGAGATTTTAACGTAACCATGAAATCTCTTTCTGCATATTTTGCAGAAAACAACATAAATCTTTCCAAGTTCCCTAAGGTTGAATATGACAGTCCTATGGCAGAAAGGGGAACCCTCTACTCTACCCCTGGCGGACTTATGCGTACAGCAGAACGCTTTGTTCCGGGAATAGGAATGCAGACCCGCAAGATTGAAGGTCACCCAGGAATCTTTGAATATCTTGCCCACCTTGATGAATCACTTTCCGCAGGAGTAAAGCCTTACTTTAAGCTGGTAGACTGTCTGAACTGTGAAAAGGGCTGCAACCGCGGCGGCGGAACAGTAAACCACGACATTTCTCTTGATGAGCTGGAAAGCTATGTTGAAAAGAGAACAAATGCCCGCCGTGAAAAATGGAATACACTGGATGCCCGCAGTCAGAAAAAGGCCCTTAAAAATCTGAACAAGACGATTGATCAGTACTGGAAGCCTGGCATTTACGAAAGAAAATACACAGACAGAAGTGCCGGTCATAACTCCCTGATTCGGGAGCCGAATCCTCAGGAGCTTAAGGAAATTCTTGAGCAGATGGGTAAGATGTCAAAGGCAGACATGTATGACTGCGGAGCCTGCGGTTACGTTTCCTGTGAGCAGATGGCCGTTGCTATTTTTAACGGTAAAAACAAGCCTAGTAACTGCCATCACTACGTTCTTAAGAAGGCCAACGAAAATCACTATGACGAGCTTAACAAGGCTGTAGACGAGGTTACAAAGGAAAGTATTTCCCTGCTCAACGGAGCAAAGGATGATGTTTCTTCGCTTTCCAATGTAACAGAAAAGATGACGCAAAATGTATCTGAATCATCTTCTGCAATTGAGCAGATGATTAAGAACATTTCTTCCATCAACAATATCATTGATAACAACTTTAATATTGTAAACAATCTGGAAAATGCAACAAACATTGGCCGCACAAACCTTCAGGAGGTTACAAGCCTTGTTGGTGATATTGAAAAGGAATCCAAGCAGCTGGTTGAAATGAGTAAGGTAATTGGGCAGATTTCCAGCCAGACAAACCTGCTTGCCATGAACGCTGCCATTGAGGCTGCTCATGCCGGTGATTTTGGGGCGGGCTTTAGCGTTGTTGCGGATGAAATCCGCAAGCTTGCTGAAGATTCAGGAAGACAGGCAAAGCAGATTGGTGAGGTTCTTAAAACAATCAAGCAGATGGTTGATAATGCTTATACAAAGGCCGGAACCGTTCAGCAGGAATTTGATTCTGTTGTTTCTCTTGCAGGACAGGTTAAGAATCAGGAGCTTGAAGTAAAGAATTCTATGGATGAGCAGAATGAAGGCAACACCCTGCTGCTTGCAAGCCTTTCTCAGATGAAGGATGGAACCCATGCGGTTCAGGAAGCAGCACTGCACCTTAGAAAAAACACGGACCGCATTATAGACCGTATTGCCAACATAAGCATAGAAGAAGCTGAATCATAATACGTCGAGTCAAGGCACGCTAACGCTTAAAGCCTTGACTTCGCCGTTTTGAGGGTTTGTAATAAACCCTCAATCATAAAAAAACCGGGCAGTTTCAAGGAATTGCCCGGTTTTTCTATACACTTATTCTTATTGTTTTTCCCACTCGTTTATAAACTCAATCATAAACTGCTGAACATCGCTGAACCATTTTTTCTGGAACTTACAGGCTTCTACGCCAATGTAGCGAAAATGCCAGCATTCCCAGCGGTAACCTGTTACGTCCTCATAGCCCTTTGGAAAGCTTAAAGACCAGCCGTATTTTGCGGCATTTGCATAAACCCATTTTCCGCCCGGAGTCTGGTCAAAGGCATCGTCTACCGGAGCAAAGTCCAGTGCCATACCAAGCTGATGCTGACTCGTACCAGGGCGGGCACTTTCGCGTTCTGCTTCTTCGAGCCCATCTACGCTTACCCAGTAATCAAAAAGATTTTTCTGATAGTCGTAGGAGCGGTAGGTAGAGCTGACTGTCAGAGTTACGCCATCCGCTTTTGCCGCTTTTGCAAGTGTATACAAAGCCTGATATGCTTCAGGGCGAAGGCTCAGATTATTTTTGTTTATGGCATAAGCATCGTTCTTTTCCAGATGAATAAGTCCTTTTGGTTCATAATCTGCTGACACCTTATGAGTTTTATCAATTAAAAAGAAGGGACTTAAATCATCATTTGAAAAATCTGCACGAGTTTCGAGAACCCGGTGTAAATCCGCAAGAAATTCTTCAGGATCACCATTTGGAATAGCAGCCTTACATCGCGGGCTCATTGAAAGAAGCACGCGGTTTAATTTTTCTATTTCTGGATTAACCTCTTTCTGGACCTGCACCTGTTTTTCTTCCTTTTCAGAAGCTTGCGAAGACTGAGCTTTAGCTTTAGCACAGGCAGTAAAATTTAAAATCAAAAATATATATAAAAAAAGAGAAGCTTTAAAAAATAATTTTTTCATTATATTACTCCTTTGAATAGGCACGTTCTTCAAATTCTGAAACAGGTAAAGGCTTAGAAAAATAAAAGCCCTGTATTAAATCACAATTCTGTTCTGCAAGGAAATCAACCTGTTCACGAGTTTCAATTCCTTCTGCAACAATTTCCATTCCAAGCTTTTTTGCAAGTGCAATGGTTTCTCC
>CAMNGG010000266.1 GCA_946537975.1 uncultured Treponema sp.
CATCTTTGGGTCGTCGGCAAGCGGTAAGCCAACGGCTTTTGGTGCCGTCATTCCACAGGTTCGAATCCTGTCGACCCAGAAAAAAATAAGCTTCCCAGTGAGGGAAGCTTATTTTTTTCTGGGTCCGAACTCCGAGTTCTTAACGCCTAACAGGAGATTAAAAGAGTTCAGAGTTCTAGATATGAGACGTAGACAGGATTCGAAGCGGAGTGAGCGCCCCCGAAATTGCGAGCAGTGCGGAGCAATTACGGGGGTGAGGGCACAGGAGGTGCCCGAAAGCGAACGGAGATGCCGCAGAGGGAGCCACCATGGAGGGTGGCGACCGTCGCGGCGAATCCTGTCGACCCAGAAAATTAAAGAGTTCTCTGATGATTTCAGGGAACTCTTATTTTTTTAACTCTCCGAATTTTAAGAGGGAGCCACCATGGAGGGTGGCGACCGTCGCGGTGAATCCTGTCGACTTTGAGCCGATGATTATCTTCTTAGTTTCTTTTACCCGTTCTCCCAGCAGTTTACAAAGTAGAGAACGACGCTCAGTACTCATTCTTTCATTCTGCTGTAAAAGATTTTCAAACCATTCAGAAATATCATTAAGCCTGTCAAAAGGTAAATCTGCACAAAGTTCTTTACATGGTAAAAGTTTAATCTGGTCTAATTGTTTATAACCAAAAGGCCTTGCGAGTATCTCAGAAGAACTAACTGATTTTTCATCTGATAAAAGATTTGTAGGTGTTTTATAAAATAACGAAGAACCGGTATCAAAAACAGGAGCAGGGCCAAGCCATTCAAGAGTGTCCGGAATTCTTAAAAATCCAAAGTTTCCAAGATGACGGTCAATGTTGGCAGTAATGTAATCAACAATTATCATACTGCAGATTGTCTTTTCAAAAGAATCAAAATTATTAATGCCTAATCTATTGCAACTATTCTTGAAATGTAAATACTTATCCCAGATACCGCCAGTAAATTGTTCTGCTTTATAGATTCTTTCTGCTGAAACAAATTCAGTGTTTTCTGAAACAAAATTTTTACAGGATGAATAATAATCATTTCCATCTTTAATTAAGGAATACTTAACGTGAGGAATATCAAGTCGTTTACAGATTTCAGATGCTAGAACCTCATTAAAAGGCTCCTGTTGTTCAAGTCCGCTTCCGCCCTTAATTAAAAGTCTTTCTCCGTTTTTTATAATCCATCTTTTTTTTAGCCAGCCGTCACTCGTGTTGTCCGGAGACATAAGGTTTATGTTATATTTGTTATCAGATTCAAGTTTTCCAAACAGGGCTTTTCCAACATCTTCTGAAAAATCATTCTGGAAAAAGTTTACCTGTTCCCAGGTCAAGTTACAGGTATCAGGTTTTGCCCAATAATGATCTGAAAGGCTTAATCCAAAAGACTCTGCTACCATGTGATCTATTGTTGTATCGCCTAAACTTTCGAGTGCACTGTCAAGATTTTGTCTGCTTGCAGGAATTGACCGGCTTTTCCACCAGTTACTGAACTGCTGTCTGTCTGAAATATCTGTCGAGTAATTATAAAAAAGTCCAACAGGAATATGCCTGCCATTTTCAATTGAAATAATTTCACGGATATCATCTTCTACAAGCTTAAATCTGAGAACCGGAATATTTTTGTGACAGAGCGTGTAAATCATTATTTGAATTATAGCATAAAACGAAGATATTGGTATACGTACTGCATTGTGGTATGTACATTTGTCGTAGCAGGTTCGTTCTTATCATTGGTGATTGACACAGGAGTTGGGGGGGGTATTATAGAAGAAACTTTTAATTGGAGAGAATCAGTGGGAACTGATTATTAAAAATATGATGAATAATATTAAGAGAACTTTAATCACAATGTTGGCTTTAGTAGTTTTGGGAACTACTAGTGTATTTGCTGTAGAGCTTTCTAAGTCTGAAATAAATTTTATTGAAAATACAATATCTAAAAATTATATAGCTTTCGATGAATGGTTAGAGAAAGGTTATAAAAAAGATATTTCAAAGATAAAAAACACAGATGAATTGACAACTATATTAAACAAGTATGTCGACGATAGACACTTTTTTATAAGAATAGCGAAGAATAACTCAAACTACGCTTTCAGACAGGACCACTATTGCTTCTATCCAAAATTTGATATAGATACAACCAATGTACCTGATAGCAAAAAATATTATTATCCAGCTAAGAATAATTTAGGACAGGATTATGTTTATGCGGATTTTGTTTTAGAATCTGAATTAGATTACTATCCATATCCATCTACATATAAAGACTCTTATGGATATTATGAGCAGGCTGTTGGAAACAATGAAACCTATTATATAAGAATACCAAATTGTAATCCACAAGATAGCAAAAATGCTTATATAAATATGGGAAGAGCAGCAAGAAAGGCTGTAAAATATAAAAACATAATATTGGATTTTCACAACAATTCTGGAGGAGGTGTTGGACCTCAAAGAGATTTTTTAGGAAATTTAATAAATGAGAAGTATAAAGGTCATATATACATAATTCAAGATTACAACTCTTGTAGTGCAGCAGAGTCCTGGTGGTTCATGACGGGAGAAGGTTACACCGATAAATTAAATTGTTCATTAATTGGAACAAATTCTGGAGGTATGAAAAGAATTGCGGCAGCAAAGACATTTCAAAATAGCGAAAAAACAATAACTTTAAGTTTACCTCAAGAACGATATGAGATGTCGGAAGAGTATAATGGTGAAGGTTGGGGGTATTTTCCTCAAGTCTGGTCTTTAATGAAAGATTTGTCCAAAACATTTAAGGCGTTAAATGTAAATGTTGAAGGAATAGATTTCTTCAAATGCGAACCAATTGGTGTCTTTTGTGTAAAACAGTATGATGAACCTTCTGGATCATTATATGACTACTATTATACAAAAAATTGCAAGGCCGGTGAAATCGGTGGCTACGGTATTCATTTCTTTAAGACTAATGATAATAGAGTATTTATAGGTGCTCGTGTATACAATCCTGATAATGGAACTGGTTATCCATATAATAAAATTTGGGACGATCCATACGGGCTTTATAAAAATCTTGATAAAGATACTTTTATTAAATTAAAAAGTTTTTTTGAAAATCCTGAAACCTATCAAACAATGTTTGAAGAAGAAAACGAAATCTTTGTACTCATAGAAAAGATTTATAATGAATGAGTTGAATTTCAGTGGGGGTAGGGGGCAGTTCATATATTGATTAACATCCCACTTTCTGATAATATAGTCAAACATTTATTATAAGGATATAAGGAGCTTTAAGAAAATGAGTAAGCAGACACTCGAAGCAAAACTTCGTACAGCTACTGGTAAGACAGCTGCTAAAAATCTTCGCAAAGAAGGACGTATCCCTGCCGTTGTTTACAACTCAAAGGGCGAGGCTACATCTATCGAAGTTGGCGAAGTAGAATTCAACAAAATCTGGAGAACAATCACTCCAACAACTTCTATCACACTTAAGGTTGATGGAAAAGAAGCACTCGCTTTGATTAAGGACGTTGAGTATAACATCCGCAACGACAAAGTACTTCATGCTGATTTCTTCACACCTGATGCAGACGAGAAACTCGTTATGAAAATCAAGGTACACTACACAGGAACTCCAGCCGGTGTTCTTAAGGGTGGTTTCAAGAAAGAACGCAATAACGAAATCAAAATCAAGGCTGCTATCGCAGACCTCCCAGAGACAATCACTGCTGATATTTCTGGAATCAACGTTAGTGAAGCTCTCCGCGTAAAGGACCTTAAGCTTGACAGCAAGGTTGAAGTTCTTACAAGCGCTGAACTCCCACTCGTTACTGTATCACCAGCAAGAGGTTAGTTAATCATCGGCCCTTCGAGAACCTCAGGGACCGACTGACAATCAGTTTTTTTTGGTGTATAATAAAGGCTGTTCCACTTTTGTGGGGCGGCCTTTTTTTATGTGTGAATTTGAAAAGAAAGTTTATGAAAATCTGAAAGCAAATGGCCTGTCTTTTTCTTCGGAACTGGCACTGGGAGCTGCTGTTTCCGGCGGTGCTGATTCTGTTTCTCTTTTAGTTTCTTTAATAAATATTTTATCTGAACTCAGGGGGGGGCGGAAGAGTGCACCTGCGAAGCTTTTTGTAATTACTGTAAATCACAATATCAGGCCGGCCCCGGAGTCTGCAGGGGATGCAAACTATGTGCTGGATCTTTGTAAAAAGCTGGAAGAAGGAAAAGGTATAAAAATCTGCTGCGACCTTGTTGAGTTTGAAAGGGGCGCTGTGGAAGCTGAGGCCCAGAAGCGGGGACGCGGAATTGAAGATGCGGCCCGCAGTCTCCGTTATAATGCTTTTGAAAAATTTATTTGTCAGAATAAGCTTGCTTCTCTTTGTCTTGCCCATAACCGTAACGATCAGCTTGAGACTGTGCTTATGCGTTTTTTACAGGGAGCTTCTATTGACTCTGCGGCGGGGATAAAAGCGCGTCGAGGTCCTTACGTAAGGCCGCTTTTGAATATTGCGCGAGCGGAGATTGAATCTTATCTGACTGGGCTTGGCATTGGCTGGCGGACGGATAAAACGAATTATGAGACGGATTATCTTCGTAATAAAATCCGTATGAAGCTGCTGCCGTTTCTTGACGAAAACTTTGAGGGCTGGCAGACTGCTGTTTTAAAGGGAGCAGAAAAAAATGCAGAAGATTCTGATTTAATTCAAAGTTATCTTCAAACATTCCCGCTTTCAACAGAAGAGGATGGTAGTGTTATTCTTCCTCTTGAAAAGCTTTGCCAGGCTCCGGAAGCGTTACAATACCGTATTCTTCGTGAGGCCTGTATCCGTGCTGGTGAGACGGAAAGAATTCCTTATCACTTTCTGAAGGATGTGCTTTTGTGTCAGTCTCTTTCTTTCAGTAAGCGTTTTAGCGGCATTGAAATCACCCGGAAAAATAATCAACTTTTTGTAAAAAAATACTCAGAAAGCAATACTGATTTTGTTTTTTCTGATATAATAGAAAGAAGCGGACAGTTTCAGTTTCCTTTTGGAAGTTTAGATGTTTATAACTGTAGAGATGTCGATGGAACAGAATATGCTTCTGTACGAGCCGGCCAGAACAGTATAGTTGAAAAGGTTGCTCTTCCTTTTTGTATTAGAAGTGCAAGACCGGGAGATACTATTCTTTGTGCTGATGGTTCACAAAAGAAGGTTTCTGAAATTTATGCTGACTGGCACATTACTCCGGAAAAAAGGAGTCTTGTACCTCTTATTCAGTTATTGAACGAAAAACCTCAAAGAATTAAAGCTGTTCTTGCCGGTTTTTTAGGATATAAGGATTGGATTGTAAAGTTATGAAAAAGTTTTTGTTAATTGTTCTTATTGTCGCTGGAGCCTTTTTTAATCTTACGGCACAAAATAATTCGGCTGCCAGTGCAAATAAAAATACTGCACTGCGCTGCCTTAAACTTGCAGAAAGTTGTCTTGTTGGAAATGACTGGCAGAATGCGTTAAATCAGGCTGAGCTTGGGCTTTCTTATGATGATTCCATTTCTGACTTATATTACATAAAAGCGGCTGCCTCTTTGAATCTGGGAGGAACTAAGGCCGAAGCAATGCGTCTTATTTCTTCCGCTTTTGAAAGGTCTTCCTGGGCTGGATATACAAAAAACGGCGCTCGTATTTTTCTTGCTGACCTTCTTTCTGATACAGGCTTTTATGAAGAATCCATTCATACCCTTGATTATGCACCCTTTATTTATTCTGCAGATGCTGAGTTTATACGTATAAAAAACTATTATCGTATGGGAACTCAGGAAGCTCTAAATACGGCAAGACAGCGGCTTAACAGTGACCGCCGTGTATATCCTTCAGACCAGCGTTTCCCGGAGCTTTTCTTTATGTTTGAATCTCTCTTTATGAGCGAGGCAGAACGTGATGGACTTAAGTATACGGTTCCGGAAATTGTAAATACAATAGCAGATTCCTATATTGCCCGTCTTCCAGATTATTCTGACCGTAATCAGGAGCTGGAGCTTCTTGCTGCTTCTTTTGCACGGGGAGAAGAAAAACTGCGTCTCATAAAAGCAATAGATGCAAAAAATAAAGATTTAAGTTCACTTCTTGCTATTGCCGCTCTGCGTGCCGGTATATATACAGATGCAGAAGCCTTTGATATGTTTTTTGCCGCTGCCGGAGACGAGGTTTATCTTGATCTTCTGGAAACCTTTGTTGCTCTGCTTTCTGATGAAGAGGTTATTGAGCGTGCGGCTGAAACTATGGCCGCTTTTACAGGTACTCTTTATATAGATGATAACATGGATCTTCAATATGAGTTTGTTGTTCAGTATGAAAATGGCCGCCCTCTATATATAAAGTATGATGGAAATAATGACGGAGAAACAGAGCTTTATTCTTCCTGTGATTTTGGTGCTCCGGTTTTTGTTTATTTCAATTCAAGCCGTCTCCAGTTTTTCTATGACGTCTTCCCGAGAATTTCAAAGGTTTTATATTCTGACACAAATCTTATGTTTAATTTCCTTCATGATGATTTTGTTTTTTCTCCTTTTGATTTTACTGTTGATAATGTTATCGCAAGAACAGGTGCAGACTTTTATATACCTTTTATATCACAGGAGATTGCAATTCCACTTCCACAGGAGTTGATAAAAAAGGCTTCAAGCTTTTCTCTTCCAATAACGGAACGCGATAATGCCCGCATTGTTTACACACTTTCAGGCGGAGAACTTGTTTTTGCAGAATTTTATGAAAACAATAATCGTTATGCTTACAGTGACTTTACAAAGGATGCTTCTATCGTTCGTTTTGTGGACTATGATAATGACGGCAGCTTTGAAACTGTAGAAACCTTTTCCGAGATTCCTTATGCACAGGAAGGCTTAGATTCTGAAGAAAATAAACGTATTGTTTCAAGTGTCTTTAATTTCATCGATGGAAGAAATAATTATTATCTGCGTAAGGTTCAGATTGATGCGAATGCAAATACCTTCAGTGAATTTAGCGAAGAATATCTTGAATACAATGGTAAAATTACAATCTGGGATAATGATGATAATGGTCTTCCAGACTGTCAGTATATACGCTATCCTCAGAAAGAAGGTGAATCTCTGCTTGAAGAAACTCTTTATTTTGATTCTAACGGGCTCCAGATTCTTTCGCTTACTCTTGCGGATGAAGTTCCTGTAAAAATGAATGTAAATGGTTCTGAGGTAATTGTATATGCCGGTGATAATTCTGGACTCTACTGGATTGAACAGAAAGGTAGTGCAGATGAAGAAGCGGCTGTACTTGAATATACTTCAAAAGGTTTTACGCAGGGAGTAATTGATATTTTTGATTATAAGGAAGAACGTATTTCCCTTATAAAAGTAGGGGCTTCTTATTACTGCCGTAAGGTTCCTTTTACTACGCTTCCACTCGATGAAGGAGCTTCTGACTAATATGCTACATAAACTGCGGCTTTCTTCTCTTTTGTTTTTAAGTTTTTTTCTCTTTTTTTCCTGTCAGTCTGTAAAGCAGCCAGCTTCCGTGCCAGAACCAATAAACTATTCTGATGAAGATATTGTACAGAATGAAATTGAACGCATAAATTCTTTTCTTGAAAAAGAGCCTCTGCGTGCTTTGTGGAGAGCGAGCCTGCTTGGACGTCAGGAAGTTATAGATCTTTGTTTTTCCAAGGTTGAGGAACTCTTCCTTTCTGCATACGAAGAGAAAAATTATCTTGATGCAAGGAAATATTATAAATCACTGAAAACTGTAAGACCTCTCTGGAAATCTGAAAAGGTATCTTACGAGCAGCTGGAAAAACTTGTCTATGCAGAAGTTCCCGGCTTAAATTCTGTAAACAAAAAGGCACCTTCAAAGATTTCACAGTGTATGAAGGCGGCCGTAACAATCTGGGTGGACAGAGGTGTAACTGTAAAAAATGGTGCAGGCTTTGCTGATGTTATAATAGGCTCAGGCTTCTTTATTGATGAAAGAGGTTATATCGTTACAAATCATCATGTAATTGATTCTATGGTTAATCCAAAATATGAAGGCTACTCACGTCTGTATATTAAGCTTCCGGAAGATAATCTTACAAAGATTCCTGCAAAGGTAGTTGGTTACGATTCCCTGCTTGATCTGGCGCTTCTTAAAGTTGAAATAGAACCTGAATTTGTTCTTAATCTGGGTTCCAGCAGCGACCTTGAAATTGGTGATAGTATTTCAGCTATCGGTACTCCGGTTGGTCTTGAAGGTACTCTAACTTCAGGAATTATATCTTCCTTTGACCGCAAGCTTCTTGCCTTAGGAAATGTTTTTCAGATTGATGCAGCTGTAAATTCCGGAAACTCAGGCGGACCTTTAATTGACAAAAACCTGAAGGTTCAGGCAATTGTCTTTGCGGGACTTCTGCAACAGCAGGGCTTAAACTTTGCAATTCCGGTCGAATATCTAAAGCAGGAACTGCCATATCTTTATGGAAGGGGAGAAATCCTTCATTCCTGGATCGG
>CAMNGG010000267.1 GCA_946537975.1 uncultured Treponema sp.
GGCAGACATTCCTTCATTGTTTACGCTGTAAACGGAAACGGGCTTCAGTCTAACAACGATGAAATGATGTTCTTCTACCAGAAGCCTTATATCTGGCAGAGACCGCTTTTCTGGATAATCCTGATTTTTGCAATGGTTGGTACCGGAATAGGTTACTTCCTGTGGCGTGAACAGAAAATCAAAAGAGAGAATCTGCGGCTCGAAGCTCTTGTACAGGAACGTACTGCAGATCTTAAGATTGAGAAAGATAAGTCTGATATGCTTTTACGTTCCATTCTTCCGGATAAAATCGCAGACAAGCTCCGCAATATAAGCGGCGATAAATCCTTTGGTGAAGACTTTGAAAACGTCACAGTCCTCTTTTCCGATATTGTCGGCTTTACAAAGGTATCGAGCGGCCACAAGGCTCAGGAAATTGTAAGGGCTCTTAACGACCTCTTCAGCCGCTTTGATGAAAGAGCTAAAAATATGGGCGTAGAAAAAATCAAGACTATTGGAGATGCCTACATGGCGGCCTGCGGTGTTCCGGAACCAAACGAAAATCATGCCAGAATCATGATTGATTTTGCAAAGGGAATGCTGGAGGATCTTGCAAACTACAATAAAACCGCAGACATTCAATTCCAGATTCGTATAGGCTTAAACTGCGGCCCTGCAACGGCAGGTGTTATCGGAACCCATAAGTTTATATATGATGTATGGGGAAACACTGTAAATGTTGCCAGCCGAATGGAAACAGCCGCAAGTCCTGGAGGAATAAGAATTACAGAAGACCTTTTCAATCAGCTTTCAAAGCAGAAGGGCTTAAAATTCAGCGATGCGATTGAATGTCAGGTAAAGGGCAAGGGCCACATGAAAACCTACGAGGTATTATAAGGCAGGAGAAAAGCATGAAAAAAACAAACATCCGTAAATCAATACTATTCAAAGCCTCGCTGGCACTTACCCTCCTTACCCTTACTTTTTCTTTTACTTCCTGCAAAAAGCAGAAAACAAAAACCGTAAAGGTTGGGCTTCTTCATTCGCTTACAGGAACAATGTCTATAAGTGAAATTGGCGTAAGGGATGCTGAACTTCTCGCAATTAAAGAATTAAATGCCGCAGGTGGAGTTCTTGACTGCCAGATAAAGGTGATTGAAGAAGACGGTAAAAGTAATCCGCGCATATTTGCAGAAAAAACAAAAAAGCTTCTTGAAGAAGATAAGGTTGCGACAATCTTCGGCTGCTGGACTTCTGATTCAAGAAAAGCGGTAAAGCCGATTCTTGAAGAAGATTACGGCCTCTTATGGTACCCTGTTCAATATGAAGGCTTTGAAGCAAGTCCTAACATTATGTATATGGGGGCAGCTCCAAATCAGCAGGTTGTTCCAGCAATTGATTTTTGCGCTAAAAATATTGGAAAGCGGATGTATCTTTTGGGAAGTGATTATATTTTCCCGAGAACTGCAAATGAAATAATTAAGGCACAGCTCAAAAACCTTGGCGGCGAATGTGTTGAAGAAGTTTATGTTCCTATGCATGAAGCTGATTTTGCCCAGATTATTAAGGATATCAAAAAAAAGAAGCCTGACGTAATCATAAACACCTTAAACGGAAACTCAAACCAGTCCTTCTTTTCTCAGCTTAAGTATTCCGGAATAGACGCAGAAGACATTCCCGTTATGAGTTTTTCTGTTTCCGACAGCGAGATAAAAACTATTGGAGCCGACAAGCTTAGGGGACACTATGTAGCCTGGAACTATTTCGAATCCACTGCTACAGCAAAAAACACCCGTTTCGTTTCTGAATATAAAAAGGAATTTGGCTCAAATAAGGCAGTAGGAGATCCTGAAGAAGCGGCCTACATTGCTGTAAACCTCTGGGCCGCCGCCTGCACCCGAGCCGGAACTTTTGAAGTTGAACCCGTGCGCATTGCCGCTAAAGGGTTAAGCTGTATTGCTCCGGAAGGAATTGTAACGATTGAAGGTTCAAATCAGCATTTGAATAAAATTATCCGAATTGGAAAAATAAACGACCTGGGACAAATTCAGGAATTATATGCCTCTCCAGAGGCGGTACGCCCAGACCCATATTTAAGCACCTATGCCTGGGCCCGCGGCCTTTAATTCTTTAAATTCCTGATTTTCTATAAGCGGACATTGCTTGCAAGAGTTGTAGCTTTCTCCACATCCTCTTTTTTAGCATATCTATGAGGTTGGGTAGCAATTACTGTTGTTCCCTTTCCAAGCTCACTCTTAATCTCAATTGTCCCACCCATAAGCTCAAGAAGATTTTTTGAAATACACAAGCCAAGTCCTGCACTTGGAAATTCTGCATTCACCTGATTATCTTCGCGTGCAAAGCTCTTGCAGATATATGGTAAAAACTCCCGAGAAATACCGATTCCTGTATCTTCGCAGATAAAGCTCACGTAGCATTTACTATCAACTTCAGACTTTTCCTGCTTAAGGCCGAATCTTATTGTTCCGCCCCTTGGTGTATACTTGACTGCATTCGCAAGAATATTCATAACATTATCTGTAGTATGAATTACATCCTGGTAAATATACGGATTGATAATCTCGCTCCAGTATTCAACCTTTATATCTTTTTCCTTTGCTTCATTTTTTATAAGCGCATATATTTTTTCTACTGCATCAGAAATATCAGTTGGAGCCTCATCTATTTTTATATCACCGTTCTCCATCTGCACAAGCTCATTTACATTATTCAGGAAGCTAAGCATGTGCTCCTGTGTATATTCTATTTTCTTCAATGAGGCAGAAGCATCTTCTTCAGACATTTTTTTGTTTTTTCTTAAGGAAGTAAGCTTTATCATTTCCTGCATATCGTTCAGAATATTCTGGGTTACATTATGCATAAAAATATTCTTGGCCCGATTTGCGTTAGATGCTAAATCTGCAGACCGCTGAAGCTCTATCTTACGTACAAGCTCAGCCTCGGCCTCTGCCTTGGCTCTTTCTTCCAGTGTAATATCGTTCAGAAATACATAAAAAATATCGCCGTAATTTTTTGTTTTTACAAAACGACCGTAATCCTTTACATATTTTACAGCTCCATCTTTTGCTTTAATCCTGTATTCAACATAATCAATATTATTATCTTCTGTAATCTGCTTATCTATACTGCGCTGAACACGGGTAAAATCATCCGGATGAACAATACCACAGAAGGAGTTTCCAACGTACTCGCGGAATTCTTCTGCACTTGTACAGCCATACATTTTTATAAGCTCCCGGTTAAAGGAAATAAGCTCCAGAGCCCCATCTGCATGATAGGAGAAGAAGCCTCCCGGAATACCTTCCGCAACCTCGTTTGCCGCTATCAGCATTTCTTCGCTAAGGGTAGAAGTTTCCTCATTTTGTTTTCTAACCGCGATTTTTCCGGTTGTAAGCACAGACGATTTCTTTAAGTATGCTTCGAAATCGCGGCAGGAAAGCGGTTTAGAAAAAAAGAAGCCCTGAATATAATCACAACCAAGAGTCTTTAAGATTTTATACTGCTCAATGTTTTCTGCTCCCTCAGCAATAGTAAGCAGTCCCATTCGGTGTGCCATCTTAATGATGTTTTCTATTACAACTTCATTCTTTTTAATGTTTCGCACAAAGCTTATATCAAGCTTAAGAATATTCAGAGGGAAGGTCGCGAGAGAACCAAGGGAAGAATAACCGGAGCCAAAATCATCCATCTCAATAATAAAGCCCATATCCTGAGTTTTCTTTACCTGAGAAATGATAAGATCAGTGTTCTCGGAATACAAAGACTCTGTTACTTCCATATGAACAAGGTTATGATCTATGCCATACTGATCAATCATCTGATATTGTTTTTCAATACAGCCCTGCTCCATAAAATCTCGTCGCGAGACATTTACAGAAATTGGAACAAGCGGAAGGCCATCCTGCTCCCAGCGCTTTAAGTCCTTACAAACCTGTTCAAGAACAAAGCCGTCCAGCTTTGTAATAAAGCCGTTTCGTTCAAAAAGAGGAATAAAGCTTGCCGGTGCCATAAAGCCATATTCAGGATGATTCCAGCGAACCAGAGCCTCGGCTCCCGCAATTTGTCCGGTAACGGTTTCATGCTTAGGCTGATAGAAAACCTGGAACTGACTTTCTTCAAGAGCCCTTTCCATTGTTTCTATAATTCTCTGTTCGTTTAAAAGCTGGTTCTGCAGAGTCTCTTCAAAAAAGGCTATATTCTTCCCATATTTTCCTTTAATTCCACCAATTGAAAGGAATGCTCTGTCGCAGCAGATTACCAGAGGAAGCTCGCAATCAATAGGAGCATATACTCCCATCTTAACAATCTGATGAGGAATTGGAGCATTATCCAGAATCAGTTTTACAACACGATTCAGACGCTCTATATCAACCTGTTCATTGTATTCATAAAAGAGAATATACTGATCACCGCCATAACGTCCGCTTATTCCGGCCGGCATTGCCTTCATCATTTCCCGTGCGGAATAAGCTAGAAACTCATTACATTTCTCAACACCGTACAGGCTGTTTGAAGATTTAAAATTATCAAAATCAAAAGCAATAATACAGAAGTTCTTTTCACGGTTATGACTTATAAACTGTTCAACCTTGAGCAGAAAAGCTTTACGGGTAAACAGGCCGGTAAGCTCATCGCGTTCGAGCTCATCAATTGCCTGATTTGCCTGTGAAAGCTTAATAGCTGTTTTTAAGCGCTGAAGCACACGTCTTTTGTCGTAAGGACTTTTCAGAAAATCTATTATTTCAAGATCAAGCAGCTGATTTTCAAGCTCAGAGTTATCGATATCTGTATTTATAAGGACAGGGAATCTTTCTGTAGGAATATGACTTCGGAGCTTCTGCAGAATAGGGAGGGCATCCTTTATATAAAATATTGCGGTTGCAATTTCTTCTTCCTGTGAAGAAATTACATTAAAGGCCTCATCCGGTGCCGCAGTAATTACATCATAATAAGGGAAAACAATTTCAGAAAGCTGCTTTACGCTTTCTTTGTTATTATCAACTATGAGAATTTTAAATTTTTTGTTTCCATACTGTATGCTCATCTTTTACAATTACTTCATCTCTTAAATTATACCACACTTTTTGAGCATTACAAATTTTTATTATATATTCGAGTTCGAGTCAGAAGGGAGAGTCAAAACAGACCTTTGCTTATACCTTAAACTCGTCTATCTGATTTCCAATCTTAACGATAGAATCCTTTACCCGGTCAGAAACCTCTGTAAGAACGGCGCCTGTCTCATTAATCTTTTGAGCACCTTCAGCCATCTCATCCATACTTGATTTCATGGAAGTAGTAACATCCTGCAAATGCTGAACCTCAGAAAGAATAAGCTTGTTTCCTTCCCGCATTTCGTCAGATGCATTGCGTACTTCCTGAGTAGAGTCGTTCATCATCTTAAGAGCATCGAGAATCTGTTTAGAACCTTCGTTCTGTTCTTCCATGGCTGTACGAATCTGCATAACAAGCTGGTCTGTATCAGAGAGCTCCTGAGAAACCCGAGAGAAGGTCTGGCTTGCATCGCTTGAAGCGCCAACAACCTCCTGAATAGAAGCCATAATCTGATTAAGCTGATTTGCAATCTGAGTAGACTGCTGAGAAGAAATTTCTGAAAGCTTACGGATTTCATCTGCAACTACCGCAAAGCCCTTTCCGGCCTCACCCGCATGAGCCGCTTCAATTGCCGCATTCATAGCAAGAAGATTGGTCTGCTCTGCAATATTTGCAATTGCAAGGTTTGCATCGTTAAGAGACTCAGACTGATTTTCAATTGCCTGAACCTTCATGCTTACATCCTCAAGCTTTCCAAAGCCTTCCTGAGAATGAGTCTGAAGCTCACCAAAGGAATGATTCATCTTTTCCATAGAGCTGCTTACGGCATTAATATTTCCAATCATCTCTTCTACAGCAGAAGAAGCCTGGGTAACACCGGCAGACTGGTTTTCAATCATCTGATTCAGGGAATTAATATTGGCAGAAATCTCATCAACCGCGCCGGCAGTCTGGTCTACACTCTGCTTCTGTGCATCCAGCTGAGAACGGAAGCTTTCAATATTTGCAATAATTTGAGTAATTGCACTTGCTGTATTCTGGGCGGTAGATGACATGTCTTCTCCGGCAACCCCCAGTTCATCTTTAGAATTTTTTACGTCAGAAATAATAGACTGCAGCTTTTCCGTAAACTTATTAAAACCGTTTACAACCTGGCCAATTTCATTATTTGATTTTATTTCAATACGCTGGGTAAGATCTGCATTGCCGGTTGCAATTCCCGTAATTGCATTTTTTACAATTCTAAGAGGCTTAAGAGAAACGCTGAGCACAAGTGCTCCAAGCAGAAGAATTACGGCAAGCATAAGTCCACCAAACATAATTGTGGCATTTGCAATTCTCTGGCCAAGAGCATCTACAACACTTCCAGGTACAAGGAAGCCCATTCCCCAAGGAGTTCCGTTAATTCCAGAATATACAAGAAGGTCTTCCTTACTGCCTGTAAGCGAATTAATCCAGGCATGTCCGATTTCACCGCCTACCATTTTTAGAGAAACTGCAGACAAATCCTCGTGGCCTTCGCCCGCGTTTGTTATATAATTCGTTCCTTCTTCGGCAGCCGGATGGTAAATAATGTCACCATTGTGATCTATTACATAAAGCCATACTCCTTCTGGAACATTTGTATTCTTAATCGGCTTAATAAGGTTTTCAACATTAATAACACCTGCCAGCATTGCAAAAACATTGCCTCTTGCATCGTAAATAGGTCTTGCAACATGAATTACCATTGCACCTGTCGTTTTTGATCTTACAGGATTATCTATATACATCCTTTCGCCGTTATACATTACTTCCTGGTAATAATCGCGCTCTGCAATATTAGTACGGGTTCCATTATCGTTGTAAGAATAACCGCTTGCATCGGCAATCATGACATAATCAAAATCCTTGGCACGGATCTGCGGATTTGCCTGCAGCCAGCGCCCTACTAAATCAAAATTACCAGATTTCATAATCTCTGCATTGGCATAAGGATTAAGCTGCATGTAATAGCCCTGCAGGGTATTTTCCAGAGATTCCTTTATGGAGTTTCTAAGGAGCTCATAGCTTTCTACATGATCTGCCCGGGAATTCTTTTTTGCAAGACTTGAAAGCGAAACTACCTGAACTGCCATTATGGCTGCAAAGCCCAGTCCAATCATCAGTATAAGATTTAAGACAAGACTTACGCTTTTCTTTTTAGTATCAGTCAAAACACTACCTCTCTAATTTCTCTCCAGACTTTATACAAATACAACTTATTAATTAGAAAACTTTTTGATTATAGTAAATTAATTTTATATTTGAATTTGAAATATAGCAACCTAATTATATATTCATTATGAAATTTTATACGTTTTTGAGATTTTCTCTAAAAAGGCCGTACATCCTTCTAAAATATCATCATAGGTCTGGTCAAAATTACCTGTGTACCAGGGGTCTGCTATATCGCGGTCTTTTCCGGCAAAGGAAAGCAGCATTTTGATTTTGTGATCCGGGTCGTTAGCCCAGCAGCGGTTCATATAGTAGAGATTTTCGTCATCCATTGCGACAAGGTAGTCGTATTTATCGTAGTCGGAAGGAGTGATCTGGCGGGCGGCACGGCGGCTGAATGGAATATTCTGCTCGCGGAGCTTTGCCCGGGTTCCATAGTGTATATCGTTCCCGATTTCTTCCCGGCTGGTTGCGGCTGATTCAATTAAAAAATCTGATTCTCGGCCGGCACGACGCACCAGTTCCTTCATTACAAACTCTGCCATAGGAGAACGGCAGATATTACCGTGACAAATAAATAAAATTCTTGTCATTTCTCAAAAACTCCAGTTAGAAGAGCATACGGGTTTCTTTTTTATATTCTTCAAAGCCAGGCTTGCGGGCTTGTCTTTTATCTGCCATAGGAATGCTGATAAAAAGGAACATCAGAGTATTAACAAGAGCACCGGCTAAAAGGTAAAAACGCTGCCAGCCCAAAGCCGCTACGCTTGCAAGGCCGATTCCCCACCACATAAGAATTTCGCAGGCATAGTTTGGATGACGGGAATGCTTCCACAGTCCTGTACGAATAAAACCTCCCGCGCCGGAAGCCCTGAAGCGGTGCATCTGAATATCTGCAAGCCCCTGAAAAACAGCCGCAGCAAAACTTAGGGCAATAAAGATAAGGCAGACCGGCTTAAAATCTGCTCCCTCCACAAACAAAGTAACCGCAGGCAGCACACAAAGATAAACTACACAGGTTGGAAACATATGAATGCCAAAAAAGTTTACCAGCGGATAAAGCCTGCCCGATTTTTCCTTCAGCATTACATA
>CAMNGG010000268.1 GCA_946537975.1 uncultured Treponema sp.
AAGCAGATTGTAGCAAATGGACATCTTTGTGCATCAATGTTTTTTACTACTGCAAATCTTACTGATAACAGCTTTGTGATAAATGAAGATTTTGTCCGCCGCGGCTTAGCACGTAATGAAGATGAATTTTATGACTGTACAAAAACCGAGCTGACACTTTTCTGGCACGCTCCATATTACAATACCAGTCCAGATATTATTAGTTATGGAGAAAATGCGGGTTATACCTACATTCATTCAACAGCGGATGTTTCAGAATTTAATACCCCGGATATGGATCCGGAAAAGCTGATTAAGAAATATTTGACGGCTCTTGAAAAATCTAATGGTGGAATTGTTTCTATTGTCGGCGGATTTTCACAGAGCAATCATTCTCGTCCATTATATAAGTATATGGCTCTTCTGATAAGTGTTCTGCTTGATAGTGGATATGAATTAGTTGATTTGAATGCTTTGTGATATGTAATGTTTGGTGGGGTATGTCATGTTCGGGCTTGACCCGGACATCTAGAACAGTCGGCTCGCTAGTCTCGCCTCTGAGACGGTTTTGTGGTAGAACCTAAAACGACCCGCTGCCGCAGCTCGTTTTTTAACGGTTCCGCTATATTAGTCTTATTCTTCGTCCTGGAAACGGTCGCGGTACTGGCCGTAGCCGTCTTCTTCTTCTACATCATCGTAAGGCTCGTCAACGTCTTCTTCTTCCTTGAAGACATCGTCGTAGTATAAATCTGCATCATCATCAAAATCATCGAGCGCTTCGTCGTCTTCTTCGTAGTCGTCGAAGTCATCATCGAAATCTTCATCATATTCATCGTCGAAATCATCGCCGTATGAAAAAGACAAACTCAATTCTTCATAATCTGAATCAGCAAACATAAAAACCCCGCCTCGTTTTTGTACTGACTGTTAAACTCACTTTTCTACAATATAAAGTATCCGGTCTAAAAAGTAAATAGAATTTCGAAGGATTTTCTTGGAAAATTTCGCGGTTCATTGATAAATTATTGAATGAGTTGCAAACTTTTTCGATACATTAAGTGAACGATAAAAATCTCCAGCTGTGGGACGCAGGCAAAAAGCGATAAGGGGGAACCACCAGCGGCCGTGCGAGCGAAGCAAGCACGGGTAAGCGAAGGGCGGGGGATACCTTGTCGTTTTTGCCGTCGCTGGGACCCGCAGATGGAGATTTTTAGTTTAAATGGACGAATCGAAAAAGTTTGACTACTCGTCAAAGTAGGGTATAATTATATTAATGGAACGTGAAATTTCTGGCTGTGCGTATGCAAAAGTAAATTTTGGTCTTCGGGTTCTTCCGGGGCGTGCAGACGGATTTCACGGCATTGAGAGTATTTTCCAGACGGTTGATTTATATGATGAACTGACTTTGACAGAGCCTTCTGAAAAGGGCTGCTTCGTGCATTGCAGTGACATGGAACTGCCTGAGAATAATACTCTTACAAAGGCCTACAATGCATTTTGTAAAATTGCGGACTGTGAAGTGCCAGGTGTAAAGATAGAGCTTAAGAAGGGAATTCCTTCCGGAGGCGGTCTTGGCGGTGGTTCTTCAGATGCGGCCGCTTTAATTCGAATGCTTGAGAAGCTTTGTAATGTGAGGTTATCTGACAGCGAGCTGGATGACATTGCGGCCGAGACAGGAAGTGATGTCTTCTTCTTTATGCACTGCGACGAGAAAGGCCGGGGCTGTGCTCTGGTATCGGGTCGCGGGGAAACAGTAAAGAAAATCCATGGGCGGGAAGACCTTTTCCTGATAATGATTTTTCCTAAGGTAAGCTCTTCCACTAAAGAAGCATATGCTCTGGTGGATGAGGCTTTAGCCCGTGGGAAATTTTTGGTAAGTCCTGAATTTGATGAGCTTGAGCTGGTTTACAGAAGGCCGCCGGAAAACTGGACTTTTATTAATTCTTTTACGCCTGTGATTTCTAAAAAATACGAAGAAATTGGGCGTGCTATTGAGGCTTTAAGAGCCCAGAACTGTAGTTATGCCGAAATGTCAGGTTCCGGTTCTACGGTTTTTGGGGTATTCTCTTCCAGGCAAGAGGCAGAATCTGCGGTAGAAAAACTTGCAGATTCCTGGAACTGTAAATTAGTGCGGACTGTATAAAATTACGGTTTTGCGGTGTAATTTTGCGGAGGTTGATGATTTATGCAGATTACCGAATTGAGAATTAGAAAGGTTGAGGACGAAGGTAAGCTCCGAGCTTACGTTACAGTTACTTTTGATAACTGCTTTGTTGTTCACAATGTTAAAATTATCGAAGGCAAGAGCGGCCTGTTCATAGCAATGCCAAGCCGAAAAACTGCCAACGGGGAATACAAGGATGTAGCCCATCCAATCAGCCCAGAGTTCCGTACCGAACTGCAGGACAAGATCCTCGCAGAATATAACGCCGGTCACGTAGAAACAGGTACTTCCCCAGACGACTAAAATATTATATACTAGATGACATCTTTGGGTCGTCGGCAAGCGGTAAGCCAACGGCTTTTGGTGCCGTCATTCCACAGGTTCGAATCCTGTCGACCCAGAAAAAAATAAG
>CAMNGG010000269.1 GCA_946537975.1 uncultured Treponema sp.
CATTTGAATTATGACTTTAAAGAATATAAAGAAGCTCTTTATTACTGGACCCGTATATATGAATTGAATAATAAAGACACTGTTGATATCCGTGTTCTCACAGCAATCGGAAACTGTCACAGAAAGCTTAAGACCTTTGAAGAAGGAACTAAATATTTTGAGATGGCACTTGAAAGAGAGCCTGCAAACTTCTATGCACTCTTTGGTCTTGCGGACTGCTACCGTGGTATGAATCAGCAGTTTAAGTCAATCTTCTACTGGAACAAGATTCTCGAAATTGATCCAAAGAACAAGGTTATTCTTACCCGTGCTGGAGATGCCTACCGTACAACAGGTAATTACGAAGAAGCTAAGAACTATTATAACAAGGCTCTTGAAATTGATTTTGATATTTATGCAGCAATTGGACTTGCCCTTATCTGCAAAGGTGAAGGTAACAACGAAGAAGCCGCAAAACGCTTTGAAAATCTTATTAAGAATGACCCGCGCAATGGTCGTCTCTATGTTGACCTTGCAGAGTGTTACACTGCTATGAACCGCAAACAGGACGCTATAAAAGTTCTCAGTGATTATATGAAGATGGACAGTAGAAATACTGCTGTTAGAAATACTCTTGATAAACTGCAGAGAAATTAATAAGATTCGTTTATGAATCAGATAGTTCTTACAGGTTTACTCCCCGATGAAATTTGTGAAAAGCTTGAATTGCCACAAAAATTCCGGGGAGTTCAAATTTTTAAATGGATTGGTAACGGCGTAAAAGATTTTGACGCAATGACAAATCTAAGTGCCGACCTTAGAAAAAATCTAAAAGAAAAAGCCCTTCTCCGCTCATCTACAATCAGCAATATATTAAAAGATCCTGATGGAACTATTAAGCTTCAGATTACACTTCAGGATGGAAATGCAGTTGAAACAGTTTTACTAACCGACCGTGAAGGCCGTAAAACAGCCTGTGTATCCTGCCAGGCCGGCTGTGCAATGAAATGTGCTTTCTGCCAGACCGGAACTCTGGGACTTGCCCGCAATCTTGAAGCCGGCGAAATTGTTGAAGAATTTTTATACCTGGAAAGTATTGCCGGAAAACTCGATAACATTGTATTTATGGGAATGGGTGAACCAATGCAGAATCTGGGCGCCATCCGCAGGGCTATAGAAATTCTCTGTCATAAAGACGGCCGTGCTCTTTCTTCAAAAAGAATCACCCTTTCTACCTGCGGCCTTGTAAAAGGAATTTATGATTTAGCTGATAATGGACCTTCTATAAGACTTGCTGTTTCCCTCACTACCGCAAATGAGGAATTAAGAAAAGAACTGATGCCGGTAGCAAAAGTAAAAGAAAACTCTCTGGAAGAATTAAGAAAAGCTATAGATTATTATGCTGCTAAAACCGGCAAAAGAGTTACTCTTGAAGCTGCCCTTCTTCATGATAAAAATACAGATGAAGAAAGTGCACAAAATATGATTAACTTTGCCCGGGGTATTGATGTTAATATAAATCTTATTCCATGGAACCCAGTTTCAACCCTTCCTTTTGAAGAACCTCACAGAAATGAAATCAAGGGCTTCGTTGAAAAACTGGAAAGAGCTGGACTCAATGTTACCTTGAGAACCAGACGAGGTAGAAAAATTGGCGGAGCCTGTGGCCAACTGGGTAAAGCAAATAAATAACATACGCTGAAAATACGTCTGGTCAAGGCACGCTTCGCTTAAAGCCTTGACTCAGCCGTTTTGCAGATTGATAACAATTATAAATCTGCAATAAAAATTTGACAATTCCCTTTAATGTGATAATATATATCATAGTGATAGTGATACTATCATTATAAGAGCATTACAGGGGAAAATAATGAAAACTTATCAGGTTCATCAGGATTATTATGCAGAAGAAAATTCTATAATTGAAATTCTTCATTTAAGCGATTTTGTTGATTCATCAAAATACTGTATCGCAAACGCCTGCATAAATACGGGAGGCTGGCAAAGCTGGAGTCCCTCTACAGAAGTTTTTCCAGGAAAGAAACAGCTTTCCCTTACAAACCCATTTATAAAAGAATGGAACTCTTATCTTGTTTTTCCTCAGACAAAGTATAAGCCTTCAAAAAATATTATACTTGGACAATTTATAACTTATCTCCGCTGGCAGGATTTCTATCTTGTTTTTGCTTCTGTTGGAAATATTAATGGCATCCTGCCGCCGGTTCAGTTCATATTTAATCGAAAAGAAAATACAGTAAGTCTCGAGATTTGCGATAAAGGAAATACCTGGAAAAGTGGTGATATTACAGCAAGAATTGAAATATTTACAGCTCAAGGCTTTTTTGACTGTAAAGAAAAGCTTTCCTCAATTTTTGGTAAAGAGCATTTTAATTCTGTAAGCTTTTTGGGAAAGAAACCCGCAGGCTGGGAAAGCTGGTATAATCATTATACCAATATAAATGAAAAATTGATTCTTGAAGATTTACAAAAGCTTATCCAAAATAAAAATATCATAAACAACAGCTTTAATACTTCAAAAATATTCCAGATAGATGACGGCTGGGAAAATGCCCTTGGAGACTGGCATGTTTGTGAAGAAAAATTTCCATATGGCTTTGAAAATATAGTTGAACAGATAGAAGAGTCCGGATATATTCCGGGCCTCTGGATAGCCCCCTTTATTATTGATTCCAGAAGCCTTACGGCAAGAGAACATCCTGAATGGCTTTTAAGAGATGAAAAGGGAAAGCTTGTTCCTGCCGGTTATAATCCTCTCTGGGGAAAAAAAGGAAGCTTTTACTGTCTTGATTTAAGCCGTGATGATGTCATAGCTCATCTTCTATCTGTTATGGATATTATCATTAATAAATGGGGCTTCAGATATTTAAAGCTTGATTTTTTATATGCCGGTATGCTTTGGGGAAATTATACTCAAAAAACCGCTTCCTATAAAATTTATTCACGAGCCCTGCAGACAATTACATCCTTCAAAAAAACAAAAAAAGGAAAAGATATAGCTTATCTTGGCTGTGGTCTTCCTTTCGAACTTTCTTTTAAAACTTTACCCCTTTCACGAATCGGCTGCGATACTTATGAAAAATGGAAAAATATTCCTTTAAGAATATTGGGCTGGAACGGTCGAAATGAAGCCTTTCTTAATGTAAAGGATACTCTTGGTCATGCCTTATGGAATAAAACTATTTTCTTAAATGATCCTGATGTTATTTTTCTTAGAAGTGAAAACTGCAGATTATCTTCAAATCAAAAATATCTTATAGCTGCTGTAAGCGGAATGTTTGGAAGTCAGTTAATGTATTCAGATGATCCTGTGGCTTCAGAAGAAGAAAACGAAATGACAAAGCTTTTAATTGATTATGCTGAAAAATATGAAAATGAAGAGTTTGGAATTACTCAGCTGGAAGAAAATCTTTACGAGGTTTTTACTGAATCAAAAAGGTATCAGGGACAAATAAATCTTAATGATGATATTACAAAAATTATTATCAATGAAAATAAATAAGACCTGGAGGTTTCGGAATGAAAATATTTGATAATGAAATTGAAAACAGAATTTACAGAAAAGCTCTGAAAAATCAGAAGAAATTTATAAGAAAATTTGGCGATGACAGAAGAAGTGAATATCATCTTTCTCTTGAAGACAATGAAGTTTTAACACCACCCTTTAATTGCAAAAAAATTATTATAAATAAAGCTGGCAAAGCAGATGATTTTAAAAATCAGCTGCCGGCAAAGCCTCTTATTATCGGAAATATCAGAATGGGTTTTGGTCATTATAGAATTTCTATGGCAATGGCTAGTGCGGCTAAAGCCTTAGGCTACACTCCCCTTTGGCTGGATTTAAATTCATTTCCTGAAACAACCTGTACTAAAATTATTTCATATCAGAATAATTTATATTCAACCGGTTCAAGACTTTCTCAAAAATCAAAGCTTTTTAATAAGCTTTTCTGGGAGCCATTAAATTATGAAGGTTTTAAAAAGCTTTCTTATAATGCCGGAGATCAGATAACGGCGGAACTGATGACTCCTCTTTTTAAGGAAATTCCTCCGGAAACTCCTTTTATTGCAACTCATGTATGGCCGAGTCAGGCAGCCCTTCATGCAGGTTTAACAAAGGTGGTAAATGCAATTCCTGATAACTGGCCAATGGCTTTACATTTAAGCGAAGGAGCCCTGCATACCGTTCAGACATATAACAGCTATTGGGGCTATCGTATGCTTCATGGTTTTGATGAAAAACAGATTTTAAAACCAATGGGTAAAGATGATATTATCTGGACTGGTCATTATATAGATCATGAGCTTGTAAGCAATATTGAAGAAGACTGTGCTAAGAGAATAAGCCGTGTAAAAGAAGGCTCCCCAATCCGTTTTCTTTTTACAATAGGCGGTGCCGGTGCACAGGGGGAATTTTTTGCGGCAATAATCAAAACACTTCTTCCTTATGTAAAAATGAATAAGGCCTGCATTTACATAAATTGCGGCGATTATGAAAATGTCTGGAATAAGCTTAAAAAGATGATTCCAGAAATTGCTGACGGAAGTATTCCTGTCTCTCTTCATTTTGACAACTGGAAGGAAGAAAAAGACTTTGCAGAAAGTGCAATTGATGGTCTGGATACCCGCTCAGGCAGTGGCCTTCATGTTTTTTGTAATAAAGATATATTTGCGGCTGTATATATTACAAACCTGCTTATGAGGGCAAGTGATCTTCTTATTACAAAACCAAGTGAGCTTGCCTTCTATCCTGTTCCAAAGCTTTTTATCAGAAGAATCGGCGGGCATGAAATGTGGGGAGCAATTCATGCTGCGGAGCTGGGAGACGGAAGTCAGGAATGTGAAAGTCCTGAATTTGCCTGTGAAGTTGTAAAGCTGATTATGAATGAACCGGAACTGCTTGAAACTATGGCAAATAATATAATTACCCAGAAAAAAATTGGAACTTATGACGGTGCCTACAGGGCAGTAAAGCTTGCAGCCGGTGAAAAGATAGAAAACCTTAAGGGGATGCAGATATGACAGCCATAGAAAAGCTTGCTGAAGAAAGAGATGAACTTAAAAATGCAAGAATAGAACGAATCCTTCTTTCTGCCTTCTCACTTTTTTCTCATTCAGGCTTTGATACAATTGCGATGACGGATATCGCAAAAGCAGCAGAAATCGGAGTTGCATCACTTTATCGTTATTTTGCGACTAAAGATGAAATAGCAATAAGAACCGCAATATGGGCCTGGGAAAGTCAGAAAGAAGTAATACTTCCCCTTTTAAATGATTCGGGCTATTACAATAAAAATGGCTTTGAACAGCTTTCAGAAATATTCGATTTATTCTTTAAGCTTTATCAGAATGAAGCAGACTTTTTCAGATATATATACTTCTTTGATGCTTACGTAGTATGTCAGAAAATCTCTTCTAAAAGACTTAAGAACTATCAGAAGGTAATTGAATCTGTAGAAGAAATAATTGAAGCTGCAATTATTAAAGGACTCAAAGACGGTTCAATTTCAAAAAAGTTTAAAGGTAAAGAAAAAGAACTTTATTATTCATTAATGCATACAATTTTTTCTGCGACTCAAAAACTGAGTCTTACAGGAAAAATGTTACAGATGGATGAAATGAATGATGACCTTGAGCAGCTTAAACTGCTGGGCCAGATATTATTAGGGGGCATAAAATGAAATCTTTGACAAAAGGTAAAATGTGGTGTTACGCAATAGGACAGCTGGGCTGGTCTATAATCAGCGGACTTATCGGTTCCTGGCTTGTGTATTTTTACCAGCCTAATCAGGAAGCCATTAATGATGGTATGATAAATTTAATTCCATCAGGACGAGTCATATTTGGAGTTCTTACAATTATCGGACTTATTACTGCTATTGGACGAGTCTTTGATGCAGTTACAGATCCTCTTGTTGGAAATTGGTCAGACAATTTAAAAAGCAAACTTGGACGCCGTATTCCTTTTATGCGCTGGTCTGCAATTCCACTTGGTATTGTTTTTACACTGGTTTTTTGTGCACCGATAGGAAACATTAGTGCTGTAAATACGGCATGGCTTTTTGTGACTGTACTTGCCTACTATTTCCTTATTACCTGCTATTGTACTCCATATACTTCTCTTCTTGCAGAGCTTCCTCATAATCAGGAAGAAAAGCTTAAGCTTTCAATGTGTATTTCTTTGACATTTATAGTTGGTACCTGTATTGGTTATGCAGCACCAACTATCTGGGGCATTTTAATGGGCGCAGGACTTGCAAGAATTCCTGCAATGAGAATAACCTTTGTAATTCTTTCGTTACTTGCAACTGTATTTATGCTTGTTCCAGCATTTGGAATTAATGAAAAAGATTATTGTGAAGCTGCACCTTCTTCTTCAAACATGTTCTCATCACTCGGAAAAACCTTCAAAAATAAAGATTTCAGAGTATTTGTTGGACAGGATATAATCTATTTCTTTGGTCTGGCAATGTTCCAGACAGGTCTTCCATTCTTCGTAACAAGTCTTCTTCATTTACCAGAAGGCATGACAACTGTAATGATGGGAGGTCTGACAATTTTTTCTCTCTGTTATTATCCTTTTATAACAAAGATGACATCTAAATGGGGTAAGAAAAAACTTTTGATTGCAGCCTTCTTTGGATTTGTGTTAACCTTTGGATTTACAGCACTTTCAGGTGAAAAGCTCGGCTTTATACCAATTTACGTACAGGCTGCTATTATTGTTATTCTGGGTTCTTTTCCACAGGCAATCTTTGGAATTATTCCCCAGACAATTGTTGCAGATATTGCCCTTGAAGATGAAATTATAACAGGAGAATCAAGAAGCGGTATGTTCTATGCGGCAAGAACCTTTGCAATGAAGCTTGGACAGTCTCTTGCCATGCTAATGTTTACATCCCTTGCTACTATTGGCCTTGCTAAGACTGCTTCTGATTCTGCACAACAAGCTGCAGGTTCAACCTTTGGTTATCGAATTGTTGCATTAGTTGCATCTATCTGTTGTATACTTGGTGGTATTATTATATCTTTCTTTAATGAAAAGAAGGTAATGGAGACCATTTCGAAATATGAAAAATAAACTCTTATATTTATTCAGTATACTCTTCGTATGTTCTTTCTTTATTTCCTGTGCCAGCCTGCCGGGAAATAAAGATAAAAAGAAAATTTCTTATTCTTACTCAACAATTGAAATTTCTGAAAGCCAGGATTACCTGAAAACAGAAATTAAATATCCGGAATTTGAAAATCTTCCTGAATTAAATAAAAGAATTGCTAATACCGTAAACAGCAATTACAAGAACTTTAAATCCTATTCCAAAAGTGAATGGGACGAAATTACTGCCTTGAATAATCGGGCCAGTTCTAAGCTTGCTCCTTTTGAATATCTTGTTTCCTTTGAAGTAAGCGGAAGTAATAATATTATTAGTGTACTGCTTAATACCTATATTTTCAGTGGCGGTGCTCATGGAAACACAAATCTCGCTGCCTTTAATTATGATATCCAGTCCGGAAAGTTTGTAGACATTCTGCAGGCTTCTTCTATGACCTATAATGAGATATCTTCAATCTGTAGAAATTATCTTTATAAAAAACTTATAGATGAGGACAAAAATGGAATGCCTCCTTCCGAAAAGGATTCTTTAAGGGAAATGATAAATACGGGAGCCTTTCCACAGGCAGGTAATTATGAGCTGTTTACTTTAGACGGTAATAAGCTTTTTGTGTATTTTGAACCCTATTCGGTGGCTCCCTATTCCTATGGAATACAAAAAATACAGGTGAAATAAATTTTTACTACATCGTTTTAGTTTGTACAAATATTGTACATTTCGCTAAACTTCTAGTATTTTAGTAAAATCCCTTATGGATTTATATTGAACAAAATATATAATTATTTTATATTTGTTTCAGTAAAAAAAGAGAGTTAATTATATTTTATGAGGTTTTCTTATGCAGAAAAAGATATATGTAGTTGGTATGTTTGATGATGGAACAGCAGGTAAAGTTCAGGCTGCAGTTTCAGCAGTTGCTGGAGTTACTAACTGTGTAGCAAACTGTGAAAAATCTCAGGTACTAGTAGACTACGATGATGCTGGTGCAGAAGCTGCAATTAATGCTGCAATTTCTGGCTGCGGTGTAGATGTACTCGGCTAATATCTTATGATAAAACTTACAATTCTTGATGGTCATGCGGTAAATCCGGGTGACCTTCCCTGGAACTTTTTAGACAGCATTGTTGATTACAAGGTATATGAACGAACTTCTTCTGAAGAAGTTATAGAACATATCGGGCAATCAGATGCCGTTTTTCTTAACAAAATTCAGATTACAAAAGAAATCTTTGAAGCCTGTCCAAAGCTTAAATACATCGGTGTTCTTGCAACCGGCTACAATGTTATTGATCTTGATGCGGCACGAGAACATGGAGTAACAGTCACAAATATTCCAGCCTACTCTACCGATTCTGTTGCCCAACACGTTTTTTCTTTTATTCTTTATTTTACAAATCAGGTTGCCCAGCATTCTGCATCTGTAATGGCCGGAGACTGGGTAAAGTGTCGCGATTTTTGTTTCTGGAACGGAAGTCTTTCTGAACTGGCCGGTAAAACTTTGGGGATTTTCGGCTATGGAAATATAGGCCGTAGAGTTTCAGAAATTGCAAAGGCTTTTGGAATGAAGCTTATCTGCTGTACAAGAACTCCTAAAGAAGGAATGCCGGAAGCTGTAAGCTTTGAAGAATTATTAAAGCGTTCAGATTTTTTGACACTACACGCCCCTCTTACAGAACAAACGAAGAATATTATAAATAAAGACAGCCTTTCCCTGATGAAGCCGACCGCTTATCTTATAAATACAGCCCGGGGTGGTTTTGTTGTAGAACAGGATTTAGCTGATTGTCTTAATAATGACGGCATTTCAGGTTACGCAGCTGACGTTTTGCTTCAGGAGCCTATGGCCGATGACTGTCCTCTGCTTAAGGCTAAAAACTGTATAATTACACCACATATTGCATGGGCGCCGCGTGAGACAAGAAAAAGACTTCAAGGAATCGCGGAAGAGAATCTCAAGGCGTGGTTGACTGGTAAGCCGATTAACGTTGTAAATTAATCTCTTTATTGAAAAAAAATGCTCCCGCCGAAAAATGACTCGCTTCGCTGAGGGAAGATGACGCTCCGCGAGGTCCTTTTTCTGCTCCGCATTTTTTTTCAAAAATCAAATAATTACATTAATCACTGATATCAACGTCAAACTGAACCTGAACATCATAATCCGGGAAGGCATCGCGGACGTCCTGAACAACGTGGTTGAACATTTCTTTCATGCTCAGAGAATCAAAAGAAACTATAATATCAAAACGCATCTGTTTTGTTTTTTCGTCTACGAAAAAGCCATGCATCTGCAAAATCTCTTTATGTTCCATAACGATTTTGCTTACACGGTCTCGGATCTGTGCTGCTGAGTTTTCCTTAGTATTTACTGAATAAATGCCGATTGCGCTCATTGCAACGCCATGCTTCATATAAACTTCGTTGGCAATTTTTCTGGACATAGAGTCAATTTTATCTGCTGACCAGGTATCAGGAACCTCAATATGGGCTGAACCAACGTGCATATCAGGACCATAATTGTTGAGCACTAAATCATAAGCACCAAGAATTTCTTTATCGCAGGAAACAATGGTTCTTTTGATTTCTTTTGAAAGATGAGAATCAATTCGTTCGCCTAGAATCTTGCTGATAGTTTCGCGGAGTACTTCTATTCCAGCTTTAACAATTGCAAAGGAAATCAAAACTCCAAGATATGCCTCAAGAGAAATATGCCAGATAAGGAAAATTGCAGCGGCAAGAATTGTAGAGGCAGAAATGATTGAATCCATAAGGGCATCCTGGCCGCTCGCAATAAGTGAATCTGAATTAACCTTCTTTCCACTCGCTTTTACATAAAGGCCAAGAAAAATCTTAACTATTACAGCAACTATAATGATTATAAGAGAAACTGAATTATATTCAGGAGTAACAGGATGTATGATTTTTTTTACAGATTCAATACAGGCAGTAAAACCAGCATACAAAATGATTACCGCAATTACGAGGGCTGTAAGGTACTCTGCCCGTCCGTGACCAAAAGGATGTTTTTTATCCGCAGGCTTACCTGCAAGCTTTGTACCCACGATAGTAATTACAGAGGAAAGCGCATCACTAAGATTGTTTACTGAGTCCATAATGATTGCGATAGAGTTTGTGAAGAAACCTACTGCAGCCTTAAATGCAGAAAGAAATATATTTGCAGCAATTCCTATTATGCTGGTTCTGACAATAATTTTTTCACGATTCATATGAACCACTCCCGGTGGTTGAGTGCTTCGCAAAGCGAAGTGTATCGAAACCACAGTTGAAAGTATGCACAGTGGTTTCGATACGACACTGCGTGTCTACTCAACCACCGTGTATATATATAATATATTACTTTCTAACAAAAACAGGAATAGCCTCGAGCGGAGCATCAACAGTAAGTGTCTGGCCGCCATCGTAAACCTTTCCGTCATGGATATTTTCCCACTTACCTGCTGGAAGATATACATCTCGCTTAAAAGTCTGTGGTGTCATGACAGGAGCTACAAGGTATTCTGAACCGAACATGTACTGGTCTTTAAGGTTCCAGCATTTTTCGTCTTCAGGAAACTCATAGAACATTGTACGCAAGGCTGGGCTTCCGTTTTCACTGGCCTCTTTCATAACCTTTGTTACATATGGCTTGATTTTCTCACGCAGCTTAATCTGTGCTTCCATGATTTTCTGAGGACCTTCGCCGTAGCTCCAGATTTCGTTGTCGCGGCCGGTAAAGAGATGTCCACCACCATAGCCACGCTGCGGGTCTTTGTCCAGTAATGGAATATCGTGAGGATCGCGGTCGCCATGCAGACGCAGAATCGGAGTAAATACAGCCCATTCAAACCAGCGGATTAAAAGTTCCTTAAACTCTTCTGTGCGTACATCACCGTACATAAAGCCGCCGATATCAGTTGTCCACCAAGGAATACCGGCAATACCCATATTCAGACCTTCGCAAACGGAGGTTCTGAAGCACTCCCAGGTAGACTGAACATCTCCATTCCAGATAATCTGATTATACTTCTGGCTTCCAACCCAGGCGCAGCGCTCAAGGTTTACAATGCTCTTCTGCCCCATAGCTTTCTGACCTTCGTAGAAAGCACGGCTGTACATCTGAGGGTAGATATTTGCAACCTGAAGTCCAGGACCAGCCTGATATCTGTAGTTTCCGAAATCATAAATATTAAGGTCAGGCTCAGAGTTATCAAGCCAGAACATATCAATTCCGTAATCGGCATAGTTCTTTTTACAGATGTTCCATAGATACTCGCGGGCTTCCGGATTTGTTGCATCTATTGCGAGACAGTCTCCCTGCCAGTCAAAGCTCTGATTGCTTCCGCGGTCTGAACGAATCAGGTAGCCCTTCTCCTGCATTTCTGCAAAGTGGGTAGATTTTTTATCTACGTTTGGCCAGACAGAAACCATTACCTTTGTACCCATAGCGTGAAGCTCATTGCACATTGCCTTAGGATCCGGCCAGTATTCCTTATCAAAGAACCAGTCGCCCTGACGAGGCCAGTGGAAGAAATCAATTACAATTACATCAAGATGAATACCCATTTCCTTATAGCGGCGGGCAACTGTTAAGATTTCTTCCTGAGTGCGGTAACGGAGCTTACACTGCCAGAAGCCAAGATAGTCTTCTGTAAGAGCCGGTGCACGACCAACAGCGGCTGTATATTTTTCCATGATTTCAGCAGGTGTATCGCCGGCTGTAATCCAGTAGTCCATTTCCTTTGTGCTTTCTGCGTGCCATTCTGTAATGTTCTTACCAAAGGTTACACGGCCAACTGCAGGGTTATTCCAGAGGAAGCCGTAGCCAAGATTTGACAAAGCAAATGGAATAGAAACCTGACTGTTTCTTTGTGCAAGCTCAAGAGTACAGCCCTTCATATCAAGATATGGAGTCGGATACTGGCCCATACCAAAGAGTTTTTCATCATCATTTGGATTAAAGCGGACTGTAAGAGAATAGTCTCCACCTAAAATTCCCTGGAACTGGCGGCTGATAATTTTAGTACAGCAGCTTTCTTTTGTAGCAGTCGGGTCATACTGGCGGTAGTATTCCTGCAGAATCAGTTTATCATTTTTATAAAAAGAAATTACGCCATTATAATTAAGACGCGCTTCTAGTATTCCATTTTTGATAGAAGCTCCATTTTCGTTTAAAGTGATTTTTGCTGTAC
>CAMNGG010000270.1 GCA_946537975.1 uncultured Treponema sp.
CTGTACCGTCAAGATTTCTGTTTTTCAAAAGCTGCCTCGATTGTAGGTATTTTTCGTGACAGCCCAGTTTAGTTTTTTTTCTTCACTCCCTCCTTTTGCTTAATTTATCTCTCCGACTTTTACAGTTTTTCTCTGCACAAAATGCTCACAAAATATTTTTGTAAGCTTTACAGGAACTCCATCTTTCAAGCTGATTGTCACCGTGATGTCTCCAAACTTATTTCCTGCTGCTTGATTTTTTATGTATTCATCAGCCTCACGTAAAACTTTTTGAATCGATTCATTCATCCTCTACCTCCAGCTTTTACGACACTTCGCATACCATTGAGCCAAGCCAGTTGAATAAATCAATTTTCCGAAAAAGAATATGCCTGCCATAATTGATATGCGGAATCTTTTTCTCTTTCGCCAGCCGGTACAAATAAGCCCTGCTGAATTTAAGATAAGCCGCAGCTTCATCAACACTCAGCACATCCATCTCAAGTTTTTCGTTTTCCATCACGCCTCCTTTTTTTGTGATATTATAAATCAAACAAACTACCAGCAAACTTGGAAAAAGTTCAGAAGGTATTGGACTTTTTCCAATATCTTGTAAAAAAAGTTCACAGTTTTGTAAACTTTTTCACTGTAGTATAAAACCTAAGTGCGTTTGCTATGTGTTAATTTTTGTTACCTTTTCGCAAACACTTTTCCCATAATTCTCCAACGGTTCCTATAGTAACATGGGAATTCACACCTGAGTGGTTAATAATTTTTTACCAATGGTTAAGATTTGACTTTCTTTGAGTTTGATTATAAATCCAAAAGCATTACGACAACTGAACAAAAAGTTTGCAAGGTTGGACAATTTTTGTACAACTTTGCAAACTTTTTGCACAACTTCGGAAACTTTTAGGCCGATTCCAGAATCTTCCAGCCCTGAGCAAGAACATCTTTTACATTGTTCAGCTTAGTCTGAGTTTCATGAGCAGAATAAAGGCGAGTCATTTCTTCAGTCCTGTGCCCAAGAATCTTCATAGCAATTTCAAGAGAAGTACGCTGTGCAATCTGAGTAGCACAATAATGGCGCAGACTGTGAAATACAATATTGCGCTCTTTTCTCTGTTCTTCGCTGATTCCAATTTTCTGCATGGCAATATAAAAATCATCATCAAAGCTGCTTGGCCAAATCGGCTGGTCATTAACTTTTGAAGACCAGAATACAAAGCTCGTATCAGAATAAGATGGATTTCTACGGGCATTAGCAAGAAGTTCCAATGCAACACCATGTTCAATCGGAATAGTTCTGTCATCCCCATTCTTTGTATCTTTTAATTTATCTGTATCATTCCAGCTATGTCGGATGTAAAGAAGATCGGCAACCGCATCTATATCACAAACCTGCAGACCGCTTATCTCCCCTGCACGGAGTCCAAACAAGGCTGCAACCTTAAATGCAAGTTTATACACTGAATCAGTCCAATCCCAATCCAAAGCCATCAACTGCTTCATTTCTGTTTCAGTTGGAATGCCACGTTTACGAGTCTGAACACGGAAGCGTTCTACACCTGTAAGCGGATTCTTTTCCAGACGGCCTTCTTTAATCAAAAACTCAAAAGCCATATTTCCGGCAGTCATAGTTTTATTTACAGTGTCAGCAGAAAGCCCACGGTCACGACGAAGGGAGAGAAGAAACTCATCCAGCTCACGGGAAGTTAGGCTCTGAACAGTTCTATCTGCATCAAAATAAGTAGCCCAGTAACGGCGGACAATACCAAGCTTTTCTTTACAGTTTCGCTGCTTAATATCAAAGCCACGAAGCTGACGTTTTTTCACATATTCAGAATTATCAAAATCCCAGAAGTTAGTAAGAGCTTCAATCAGGAGAACTGATTCAGAGGTATTTGGATTTTCAGATTGAGGAACGGAAGAAAGAGAAATTGAATCTATAGTAACCGGCTCTGATACAGCAGCATTAGCAGGCTCTTGTACTTCAGCCACATCATTATCTTCATCACAAAAAGCCCCAAGAGAAAATCTAGCAGAAATCATAGCATTCAATTCCAGAGCTTCATCACGAGTCAGGCGGTTCACAATACTTTGTAAATCCATACCAGAAGAAGGGGCAGAATTATTTTTATAATTTGAACAGGAAGTTGTGCGGGCAGACGGCAAACCGTTCAGATGCCAGTTACTAGCAATCTGAGTGGCTTCAAATTTGTTAGTGGAGTGAGTACTTTTTGTCGCAATAACTTTTCCAGTTTCAGTATTTACAAAATAAGCTTTGTAAAAACCCGACGAATTCTTAGACAGGTAGAATGGTTGCATAAAGAGCCTCCAGTTTCAGCCGTAGGCCTAGTTACTAACCAGAACACTAACCGATTAACTAACCAAACCAACGCCTTAGTTTCAGACTTTCGCTTATGCTCTCATTCCACCAAAGGAAGAGTTACATAAAAAATGTTATGGTAATCTCGCTTAAATCCTTATGACATAACGATTTAAACAAAAAAAAGGTCCTCTGTAACCAGAAGACCTTATCCTGAGCTACACTGGATTCGAACCAGTGACCCACGCCTTAAAAGGGCGTTGCTCTACCTACTGAGCTAGTAGCCCATCCATTCTTGCGAAT
>CAMNGG010000271.1 GCA_946537975.1 uncultured Treponema sp.
GCGATTTTTTTCATAATTTCCACTTCATTAACTGAAAGTGCGTCGATAGTTTCTTGTGTAAATTCCATAGTGGGAGTAATTGTAGTGAAAAGGAGATTGTCGGGTCAAGCCCGACAATGACACATTTGACAAGTCCGACAATGACACAAAAAAACAGGGCTGAAAATGCCCTGTCTGTAATTAAAGAATGCCGTCGCTATTACTGTCGATTATTTCCAGTTCGTCTACAGCTTCCTGCTCACTCAACTGCTCATACATCTGGTCAAGCACCTGATTACAGTTTACAGAAAGCAGCTTATAAAGAGACGGAATTAAGAGGCTGCGGGTTCTATCATCAAGTCCATTCTGTCCGGCAGAAGTAACAAAGGCAAAAACGTAGAGCATATCGCCGTTAACAGGACGTTCCATTACAAGAACAGCATCCGAACGGAAAAGAAAACCACGAATATTAAAGTGGATATCTGCAATTTTTTCGTAAAGCTTTATTTCGAGCCCGGCACCGGTAACAAGAATTGTAAAGTGAGAAAGACTTATATCCTGCAAGGTTCCAGTAATAGAATCCTTATAAGGTCCATAAGTGTAAGTATATGTACAGGCCGAAGTACAAAGAGCACGAATTGTTTTTCGGCGGCCCTGAGCCTGATTTGCATATAAAATCTTTCCGATAAGCTCAAAATTATTTGATTTCTGATATTCAAGCTGGATACAACCACAGCGGATTCCCATTTCATATAAGAATTTTCGTTCCAGAACGTTCTTTTCAATTTTTGCCTGACGTTTTGTATATAAAATTCCAACAGACCCCGGATTGTTATTGGTCTGAATATAATTATAAATGTAATCTTCCCAGTCAAAATTCGGAAGGTTATAATCAATATTAAAAAAGATGATTAAATCCTTAAAAAGAGAAGTAATAACCTTTACTTTTTTTTCGATATTTACTCTTTTATCAAATGGAACATAATAGCATTCATAGCCCAGAGCAAAATAATCTTCCAGAAATGATTCCGGCATTAAAGATGTGTCGGGTAAAATGAAAAAGGTTTTTCGTCCCGTTACAATTTCATTAACAGATAAAGCCAAATTAGAAACCTCGTAATATCTGAATAATTATATCTCAAATCTTCGAAAAAACAAGTTTAAATAAAATGTGTAATCGAATGATGTTCAATATTTTTAGTCTTTACGGCAACAATGTAGTTACCAACCATGGCTGTAAGAGTATCAAAAAGAGCCGCAAAGGAACAAATTATCATAGAAGCAGGCTTTAAAAGCAGGAAGCTGGTTTCAAAACCGCGGGCATATTTTGAACAAAGTATTGTCAGCAGAACAAAGGCGCCGCCAGAAGGAATACCGCCCAGCAGGAAGGAAAGTCCGAAAGACAAACCGAAAATCCAGAGAATATCTGATATAGGCATGCTGAGACTTGAGTAGGAACGCCAGATGAGAATAAAGGAGATGGTTGTTACAAGAGCAGAACCACCGCGGGCAAAAATTGCAAACAGAGGATAGGTATAACCACGGCAGCGGCGACGGATTCCAAGACTATCGCGCAAATGACGGTTTACAAGAGGAATTACAAGGTTTGAATCACCGCCAAAAAATGCGAGAGTGAGAGGTGCAATACTTGCATACAAAACCTTATAAGGATGCGGATCGTGGCAGACAAAATGCAAAATCACAGGATAGATAATTCCAGCCACAATTACAAAATCTACAATAAACATAATAATCATAGGAGTGTAGATTCCAGGCTCAATTACCTTACGGAAGTCCATAGTCCAGTAGCAGACAATCGCAATACAAAGAATAGCCATAATCTCTGTAAAGAAGTTTGCGATATTATAGAAAAGATGAGAAAGAGAATCAGAAAGTGCAAAAACCGGCTTAAAACCGATTTCTTCAGAAGCGCTTTCCCAGCCGATTATAAAGGCAAAAATCAGACAAACCAGCAGGAAAGAACCTTCTCGCAGAGCCTCAAAGCCAGAGTAAGGGAAAAGTGAAAGAATCATTCCCTTTACGTCGAGGGAAAAAGTTTCTGTAGCAACATCTACCGTAATAGGGATACGAGGAAGCTTGACAATCAATATAGAAGAAAGCCCTACAAGTGTAAGAATCAGAGAGGAAGCAACTATAATCAAAAAGGTAATTCCGGTTGTTTTAAGAAGGATTTTAGAAGTTCTAAGCTTATTAACTGCAACAATTGCACTTGTAAAAATCAGAGGAACAACAACATATCTTCCAACTCTTATAAAAAGCTCTGTAAGAAATGCAACTGATTTTGCAAAAGCAGCATTTTCTGTAGGAAGAATAAAGGCTGCAAACACGCCTAAAGCAAGGCCAATCAAATATTTAATCCAAACTTTCATAGTCTTTAATTATAACATAGTATGGAATGCAATGCCATAGTGTGTTATAATCAAATTATGGCTAATACTCTGTTTATTGGAAAAGATTTACCGGATGGACTTGCTTTTGCAGAAGCTCTCGCTGATTCCGGCCGCTCAGTTTTTTGTGTAGCAAAATCCGAAGCAGATGCTTCAAAATTTGATTCAGAAAATATTTATGCAACAACCTGGAACAAATCTTCTGCGGTTTCGGCACATTCTGTAATTATAAAGGCCGAAACTAAACTGGAAACTCTTGATGAAGTAATTTTTTATTTTGATGCTTCTGCTTTTTGTACTCAGTTTGAGCTTGACCGCACAGAAGACCTTTCAAACGGAATTGATACCATGATAAGCGGCTTCCTTTTTGCAACAACTGAGCTTTTAAAACGTATTGACCAGCGAAGAGAAAAGATTTCGGTTGTTTTTCTTAATAAAGAATATCCATCTAAATATGATATGCTTTCTTCAAAGGCCAGCGGTATTGTACCTGCCAGCACTCTTGTAGCCGCTGCTCAGGCAGCCTTTTGCAGTATTGCTGAAAATTTTTCTACAAACGTCAACGGCCGAGACTTTCTTTCTGTTATTCTTGCAAAGTGTGCCTTTTCTAATGATTTTTATAAAAATGAAGATGGAATTGCAGACTGGCTTGCTGGTGCTTTAAATTCTATAAAAACAATGAAAAATCCGCAGACTGTAAAACAGGCCGGCGTATGGAACAAGGTTGGCTCGAAGGTTTCGACCGGCTTTGCTCTATTCCGCTAGGTGGG
>CAMNGG010000272.1 GCA_946537975.1 uncultured Treponema sp.
AAAGGGTGAACTTGCATACGGCTTTAGAAAGATTCTGGATACAGGAATTGATGAAAAGTTTGTAAAAGAATATTGCTGCCAGCAGTTTGTAACTCATAAGCTCTTACGTGAAAATCCAGAAGGAGCCGCTGCAATTACACGCGCTTTACAGAAGGCAGCCGCTTATGTAGAAGCAGAACCAAGAGCTGCCGCTCAACTCCAGATTGAAAACGACCTTGTTGCCGGAGACCTGGATTTTAATGCCGCTCTTCTTGAAGAAATTAACTATCAGCCAAGCCGTTCTCTTGGAAAGAAAACCTTTGATGCTGCGGCACGCCAGCTTCAGGAGGCAGGAATCTTAAAGAAGACAACTGATATTGAAAAGCTGATTGAACAGGGCTACATCGAACTCTTTGGTGTTCCAGACGGCTACATCTATGACAGCGCAACAAAAACTTATAAGGAAATTAACGGCTCAAGAGCCTAGTGTCATTCCCGGGCTTGACCCGGGAATCTAAACACCAAGATTATCGGGTCAAGCCCGATAATGACAAGCTTTTATAGGAGAAACATCATGAAAAACATCAACATTATTTTATCAGGCCTTAGCGCCGTACTTGGCCTCCTCGTTGGAATTGCCCCTTACACCTTTGCCAAGGTTTGCGGCATGGCCAGCATGCACTGTCACAAGGTAACAGCGCCAGTTGTATTGGTATTTGGTATTTTGATTTTTGTAATCTCAGCAGTTCAGACAGTAATTTTATGGAAAAAACGATAACTGTAAAAAGCCTTGCGCTTGCCAACATAAGCAAAAAGCCCTACCGGACGACAGCCCTCACAGTCCTCGTTGCATTAGCAGCAGGGGTGTTGTTTGGTACGCTTCTTTTGACGGCAAGCATTAAAGGCGGGCTCAAAGGAATAAATACACGAATCGGGGCAGACCTGATGATTGTACCGGAAGGCTACGAAGCTCAGGCAGAGGGAGTTCTTCTTTCCGGCGAGCCAAGTTATTTTTACATGGACAAAGCCGTTGAAGAGACCATCGGAGAGATACAGGGTGTTGCAGCAGTAACAAGTCAATTTTATCTTACAAGCCTTAGCGAAAGCTGCTGTGACTTCCCGATACAGATTATCGGTTTCGACCCATCAAGCGACTTTATTATAAAATCGTGGGCATTAAAAAAAGTTTTAAAAACTTCCGGTGAGGAAATAATTCTCGCCGGAAGTAACATTACCACAGAAAAAAATACCCTTCGATTTTTTGAAGGAAGGCACGAAGTTTCTGCCCGCCTTGCAAAAAGCGGAACCGGAATGGATAACGTAATTTATGCAGACCTTGCAAGCCTTCAGAAAATTTTTGATGATGCAAAAGCAAAAGGTTTTGGCTTTATTTCCGATGGAGACACAAAATCAAAAACCAGTGTGATTTTTGTAAAGCTTGCAAAAGGTGCAAAGCCGGACAGTACTGCCGCTCGTATCAAAGGGGCAGTCAGCGGTATTCAGATTATTCGAAGCGATAAGTTTGTATCAGGTCTTGTAGACAGTATTTCATCTTTTCTGGTGATTTTATATACGGTGAGTCTGCTTGTACTTTTGATTACTGTACTCACTCTTTCAATTGTATTTACTTTGACAATAAATGAAAGGCTCCGGGAGTTTTCTATTCTGAGAGTTATGGGTGCTGACTTCAGTAAACTGCGTGCTATTGTATTTACAGAAGCCGGAATTATAGGAAGCATTGGTGCAATTACAGGTATTGGGCTTAGCGCTCTAATTATACTACCTTTTAATTTTATGATTTCACAAAAGCTGAACATGCCCTTTATGCTCTCAGGAGCAGGACAGATAATTATTTTTGTCCTGGTATCGTTTGTGATTTTAGTTACTGCATGTTTGATAGCCGCCATAGCGGGTGCAGTAAAAGTTTCAAAGAAAGAAATATATCAGGGGATAAAATAGCCGGTGGTTGAGTGCCGCGAAGGCGGCCTATCGAAACCACATTATCAAAAAGGACTAAATTATGATAGAAGCAATAAAACTTAATAAATTTTTTATTACACCAAGAGGCAGAATCGATGTCCTTAAGGATTTTACTTTTTCTATTAACAAACGTTCGTTTGTTGGTATTACAGGAAAATCCGGAGCAGGAAAAAGTACCCTGCTTTCTATCATTGCAGGTCTTCAGAAACAGGATTCAGGCTCGCTTATTATAAATGATATTGAACTCAACAACCTTGATGATAAAGAACTCAGCGGGTTCAGAAATCAGAATATCGGCTTTATCTCCCAGGAACAGAGCTTTCTGGAAAACTTCACAGTTCTGGATAATGTAAGACTTCCGGCCTTTCTCGGTAAGAAAAAAATTGACGACACTAGCGCAAAAGAAATAACTGTACGCGCCGAGCAGCTGCTTGATTCCTTAGGTATCGCTCATCTTGCCCAAAACTTTCCGTCTACCCTCTCAGGCGGCGAAAATCATAGAGTTCTCATAGCCCGCGCCCTCATCAACAATCCTCATATTCTCCTGGCCGATGAACCAACCGACTCTGTAGATTCCGAACGCACCGACGAAATCATAAAAATCTTCCGCCGCCTTGCCGACGAAGGCAAAACCATTCTGATTGCCAGCCACGACAAAGAAGCTCTTAAGCTGTGTGACAAGAAAATCGAAATAAAATAAAAAGAAAAGACCCTGAATAAAATTCAGGGTGACGTGATTTTGTTCAAGGTAACGGTGTGTAGTTCGTTTTTAATGACAACCTAATTTAATGCCTGTTCCAGATCTGCAATCAAATCATCTACATTCTCAATACCTACAGAAAGGCGCAGAGTTTCCGGGGTAATGCCATTTTTAAGGCGGAGCTCTTCCGGGACATCTGCATGGGTCTGGGTTGTCGGATAGGTAATAAGAGTTTCTACTCCGCCAAGGCTTTCGGCGTATTTTATGAGGCGAACTTTTTCAAGAACGCTCAGGGCTTTTTCTGTGCTGGTCAGACGGAAGGTTACCATTGAACCAAAGCCGCGGGCCTGTTTTTTCGAAATCTCATGGCCCGGATGTTCTTCAAGTCCTGGGTAAATAACTTTTGTTACAGACTTTTGAGTTTTGAGCCAGAGGGCAATTTTAACTGCATTTGACTGGGCTTTCTCCATTCTTACGCCAAGAGTTTTAATGCCGCGTAAAACCAGCCAGCTGTCAAAGGGTGCAAGACCAGAACCTGTTGTTTTTATGAGGAAGCGCAGTCTTTCATTGATTTCTGTGTTTCTGGTGATTATAAAACCTGCCAGTGTATCGTTGTGACCAGCGAGAAATTTTGTTCCGCTATGCACTACAACATCAGCACCAAGCTCCAGAGGATTCTGAAAATAAGGTGACATAAAAGTGTTATCTACAATCAACAAAAGATTATGATCATGCGCGATTTTTGCCATAGCTGCAATGTCAGTTACGTTCATCATCGGGTTAGTTGGAGTTTCAACATAAATTGCTTTTGTCACAGGAGTGATTAAACTTTCCACATCGTCACTGGAACAATTTGCACGAGTAAACTGAATACCATTTTTTAAGGAAACATTATCAAAGAGGCGGATTGTGCCGCCATACAAATCTGAATCTACAATCAGGTGGTCGCCTGGCTTAAAGAGTTCCATGAGCAGAGTGATGGCAGCCATTCCTGTAGAAAGTGCAAAAGCATCCGTACCACCTTCCAGCTGGCAGACAATTTTTTCCAGCTGCTCGCGGGTAGGGTTCTGAAGTCTAGAATAATCAAAACCTGTGCTCTTTCCTACTCCCGGGTGAGCATAGGTTGCAGTCTGATAAATCGGAAAGCTGATTGAACCGTAGTGTTTACACGCAGGCTCCTCTTTTGCCTCTGCTTCGAGGTGAAGACATTTTGTTTCTATTGATAAAGGCATGTTGTGCCTCCTTGTATACTACGTTTTATCTGGTGATTTCGATACGGCTTCGCCTACTCAATCACCGAATTTTAAATAATAAGCAGCAAGTTTTTCTAGCGCTTCTTCAATAGGCAGCTCTATATCAAATACGCTGATTGCATTACGCTGGAACTGTCGTCCCATTCTCTGGCCTATCTGAGCCGCAACTACCGATCGGCAGTCTAATAGAAGTTCTACGGCCGGTGCGAGTGGACCGGTAGCACCGCCGCCGCAACCACCACCTGAACCGCCGCAGCCCGAGCCGCTTCCGCAGCCAAAGCCACCACCACCACAACCGCCGCCGAAGTCTGATTCAGTAGCATCCGGCACTGCCGACTCATTTGCACTGGCCGTCACTTCGCGTTTTTCTGTCAATTCAAACTTTTTGTCTTTTAATTCATAAATCAGAAAAGACTTAGCCTGGCCAAAATGTAAATCTATATTGAGACCGTCGGAACTTGCAATTGCAACTTTTATACTCATAAGAACTCCAACTAGATCTTATAATCATCCTCAATAGCATCCATAAGACCGTATTCAAGAAGAATCTCCTCCAGGCGCTCCTGAGTCATTGGAGTTGGAATTGTAAAGTTTGTATTGTTGATTACGGCTTCTGCAAGGTTGCGGTATTCCTGAGCCTGAGCAGAATCCGGCTTATATTCAATTACAGTCTTACGGTTGATTTCTGCGCGCTGTACGATGTTGTCGCGAGGAACAAAATACAAAAGCTGAGTTCCAAGCTCTTTAGAGAAGGCGCGGAGCAAATCCAGCTCGCGGTCTACATTACGGCTGTTACAGATGATTCCACCAAGGCGAACACCGCCTGCCTTTGCATAACGGCTGATACCCTTTGCAATATTGTTAGCAGCATACAAGGCCATCATTTCGCCGGATGCTACAATGTAGATTTCCTTAGCTTTTCCTTCACGGATTGGCATAGCAAAACCACCACAAACAACGTCACCAAGAACATCGTAGAAAACAAAATCAAGGTCGTCTGTATAAGCACCAAGATTTTCAAGCATGCTGATAGAAGTGATGATACCGCGTCCTGCGCAGCCAACTCCAGGCTCTGGTCCGCCTGATTCAACACAGCGGGTTCCGCCAAAGCCTGTTCTCATGATGCGGTCGAGTTCAACATTTTCACCTTCATCGCGGATTGTATCCAAAACTGTTTTCTGTGCAAGTCCACCAAGCAAAAGACGTGTAGAGTCTGCTTTAGGGTCACAGCCTACAACCATGACTTTTTTTCCATGCTCAACGAGGCCTGCTGTTAAATTCTGTGTAGTGGTAGATTTTCCGATTCCGCCCTTACCATAAATTGCTATCTGTCTAATTTCTCCCATAGGAAGCTCCTTCGCACGGAAAACAGATTCCGTAGCATAAAAAATATTAAGTATATTATTATAACCTATTACTTTACTAGGTAATAATAATATACTTTTATTTACCTACTTAGTCAATAGGTTTTTAGAAATATTTAATTAATTTGATGATATTAAAGATTAGAAAAGTCCCTGAATTCTGTTATATTTCCAGACTTTGAGGATTGCATCGTCGATGCTGCCAGGAAGCTCCATTGCAGTAATGCCTGCTGCAGTGAGAGACTGAATCGCTCCATTTCCTATGCGGCTGGCAATTACATACTTGCAGTCTGTAAACTGCTGAACATGAGTCTCCATTACAGCTTTGTTATGAAAACCGTCCTGACAAACAGGTGTAACCTGGCGTTTTTCAACAAGGTCGTAGCCTTCATCGTCATCAACAAGATAGATATAGAAGATTTCTGATTTTCCATAGTGAGTATTTACACTTTCGCCGTCGGTAGAGGCAACGGCGACGCGATATTTATCAGCCATGAGAGAAGTTTTCCCCGTAAGAGCCCGGTCCAATCTTTGCGTAAAGCTGACGTGAGATATCTGATTTACCCGGAACTCCTGCAGCATCGGCACGGCAGTGATTACAATGAAGGAAAAGTTCTATATATTCTCCGGCAGCACGACGTGCAGCTTCGATTTCTGCGCAGTTTGGTGCCGGCTCATCCTTTAGCTTTGCACTTGGAATAAGCGGTATGATATTGTACTTTTCGGCTCCCGCTTCGGCGACCGCCGCGGCGATTTCTGCTATGTGGGCGCCGTTTATGCGCGGAACTAAAACTGTGTTTACCTTTACGGTAATTCCAGCCTCAGCAATCTTTTTAATTCCTGCCAGCTGATTCTCTATAAGGATTTTTGCCCCCTCAACTCCATCAATCTTTTTACCGTGCCAGATGATGTAGTCGTTGAGCTGGGCTTCAATTTCGGGATCTACAGCATTAACTGTAACTGTAAGACTGTCTATTCCGGCAGCTATTACCTCGTCGGCACGTTCATTAAGAAGAAGGCCGTTTGTGCTCATACACTTTATGAGATGCGGGAACTCGCGGCCAATTATTTTGAAGGTCTTGAATGCATTGTCACTTGCAAGGGTATCGCCAGGTCCTGCAATTCCAGCCACTTTGATTTCCGGGCTGATTTGAATTGCTTTGCCTACGATTTCTGCGGCTTCTTCTGGCTTTAGAACATGAGCTGTTACACCCGGTCTGTTTTCTGTTGTGTTGATTGAACGTTCGCAGAAGCGGCAGGCGATGTTGCAGCCCGGGCAAACCGGAAGATGGATTCGGCCTGTTGTAGCGCCGTGGCTGCCGAAGCATGGATGATTTTTTTCTAATTCGGAAAACGATTTTGACACAGGCGGCCTCCGGGGGCGTTGCGGGGGTATCCCCCGCAGAAGGGGTAGCCCGAGACACCGCAACGAAGTGAGGAGGCTCGGGCGCAGGGGAAGGCCTTCCCCTCCTCTATATTAATTATCGCTGAAAAGCGGTGTAGAAAGGTAGCGGTCTCCTGAATCCGGAAGAAGAACAACGATTGTCTTTCCCTTGTTTTCAGGACGCTTTGCAAGAATGCTTGCTGCCTTAAGAGCTGCACCACTTGAGATTCCTACGAGAATACCTTCGCTGCGGGCAAAGGCACGACCTTCTGTGAAAGCATCTTCATTTTCGATTGGAAGAATCTCGTCGTAAATCTTTGTATTGAGAACGTCCGGAACAAAGCCTGCACCGATTCCCTGGATTTTGTGGGCACCGGCTGTTCCCTTTGAAAGAACAGGGCTTGTTGCTGGTTCAACTGCTACAACTTTTACGTTAGGATTCTGCGACTTAAGATATTCGCC
>CAMNGG010000273.1 GCA_946537975.1 uncultured Treponema sp.
GAGAATGAAATAATAAGTGGAATCAATGTGAATGAGTTCTTTCAGAATATTGTAGCGGAATAAAAAAAATCTGCCGATAATATAATTATGAAAACTCATTTTAGTAAAAGCATTTTAATAACTTCTATATTTCTTTTCATTACAGCTACACTTTTCGCAGACATTACTTATAAGGTAGAAAAGGGCGATACATTATATTCCATCAGCCGAAAATATCAGCTTACCGTAGCAGAGCTTAGAACCGCAAATAATCTTTCTGAAAATGATGTTATAAAGGTTGGACAAAAGCTTATCATTCCTGATGCTGATATTGGAACTGCCGCCGCTCTTTCTTCGTCAAAAACAGCAGGAAATACAAGTCCTTCCGGAAAAACAATTGATTATACTGTAAAAAAGGGAGATACCCTTTACGGTATAGCAAGAAATAACGGAATGTCAGTTGCGGATCTTATGGCCTTAAATAAGCTTGATTCTTCTGCTGTTATTAAAGTTGGCCAGAAATTAAAGGTAAGTGCTGCAGATAATTCTTCTGCGGCAGCTGCGTCAAAAACTACAAAAACTGCAGAGCCCGCAAAGGCTGGCGAAACTGTAATAAAGGTAACCGAACAGGCTCCGGATACCCGAACCTATGGTGCAACAGTAAATGCAGATGCCAATACAAAGTGGCCTGTGGCATCTCCAAAAATTACTCAGGTAAAGGGTAAGATTTCTGGAGTTCAATTATCTGCAAAAACAAACGAACCTGTTCTTTGTATAGCCGAAGGTACTGTTATGTACGTTGGACTTTACCGGGGCTTTGGACAGGTTGTATTTGTTCAGTCTAAGACTGGTTTGATTTATGCCTATACAGGTCTTGGTTCTGTAAAGGTTCGAAAGGGTGAATATGCTGTTTCCGGCAGCGAGTTAGGTACCGCAGGTTTAGATTCAATCAGCCAGAAATATCAGATTACCTTTATGGTATTCCAGAATGGTCAGCCGATAGATCCTGCAAAGGCACCTAGAAACTAGAAGATCTCCGGTGGTTGAGTAGGCGAAGCCGTATCGAAACCACTATCTCTCCAAACACTTCTTAAACAATTCCATACAGGTAATTGCATCGTCTAAGGCACGATGCGAGGAGCCTTTGTCTATTCCAAGATAATCTGCCAGAAAATCAAGTTTATGTGATTCAGCTTCCGGTATTTTTATACGCGAAAGCTGAAGTGTATCTGCTGCCTGATTTTTTGTTACAGGAAGTCCGCAGTTTTCGCATTCTGCATTCAGAAAGTTTAAATCGAACTGAGCATTGTGGGCAACGATTATTGAAGAGCCGAGAAAACTCAAAAAATTCCGTATGTGATTATTGATTGGATCAGCAGCATCAACCATTTCCTGAGTAATGTGTGTGAGATTAATTATAAATGGTGAGAGAATCTGATCCGGGTCGAAAAGCTTCTGCCATTTAGAAATAATGCCGTCCTTTGTAAACTGGACGGCACCTATTTCTATGATACGGCTGTTGGTCGGAGTTATTCCGCTCGTTTCCGTATCAAAGGCTGTGAAGACTGCGCCTTCTTGGTAAAGCTTGCGCAGTCTTCTAAAATCAGTGATTTTTTTATTTGGATGCTGCATCAATTATCTTCTTGATATCAGCTGAGATTCCGTCACAAAGCAGGCCGGCCTTCTTTTTAGCATCTGCGTACCAGACATCAGAACCGTCGCCTGCCGGAATCATAGAGTTGATGTAGAACTTAATCTTTGGTTCAGTTCCAGAAGGACGTGCACTTACGATTGTTCCGCTTTCAAGATAGAACTGAAGTACGTTGCTCTTTGGAAGGTCTGGGTCGCACATAAGGTCGCGAACCTTTACAACCTTTTCACCGCCGAGACTTGCCGGAGGATTACTTCTCATGTTAGCCATCATAGCCTTCATAGTTTCTCCACCAGAAGCTCCTGGGAAGTTCTGAGAAATTGCGCGGTCTTCAAAGTAACCGAATTCCTTGTACATATCATCAAGGTGCTCGAGCAGGCTTTTACCCTGACTTCTCCAGTAAAGAATCATTTCTGCACACATAGCGGCAGCAGAAACGCCGTCTTTATCCATTACTTCCTTTTCAACCTTATAACCGTAGCTCTCTTCGAGACCGAATACATAGTTGTGTGAACCGTCCTTTTCAAAGGCAGCTTCTTTAGCGGCAATCCACTTAAAGCCTGTAAGACAGTCAAGCATTGTAACTCCATATTTCTTACAGATGTAGTCACCGAATGGAGAAGTTACGATAGAGCGGATGATTGCCGGATTTGCCGGCATAGTTCCAAACTCTGTTCGTGAGCGGAGTACATAGTCTATAAGAAGGGCACCCATCTGGTTTCCGCTGAGGAGTACAAAGTTTCCGTCCTTGTCGGGGAAGGCTGTACCAAAGCGGTCTGCATCCGGGTCAGTTGCCATTACACCGTCTGCCTTTTCTTTTTTTGCAAGCTCAACTGCAAGAGTGAGGGCAGGCTTTTCTTCAGGGTTTGGCTTTTCAACAGTAGGGAAGTTTCCGTCTGGCTTTCTCTGTTCAGGAACAGTAATGATGTTAAGTCCGAGGTCACCGAGAACCTTTTCTACATGCATAGCTCCAGTTCCGTGGAGCGGTGTGTAAACAATGCGAACGTCCTTAGCCTTTTCCTTAATAAGGTCAGGGCGGAAGAGCTGAGCTTTACACATTGCCCAGAATGGTTCATCAATTTCTTTATCAATAATTACAAGCTTACCGGCCTTAATTGCCTCGTCGCGGGACATAGACTTTACTTCTGTAACCTTGTTTACTTCTTCAATGATACCAACATCATGAGGCTCGATAACCTGAGCACCATCATCCCAGTAAGCCTTGTAACCATTGTACATTCTCGGGTTGTGAGATGCTGTAACAACAACACCTGTCTGAGCTTTAAGGGTACGGATTGCAAAAGACAATTCCGGTGTAGGGCGGAGACCTGAGAAGAGGTAAGCCTTAATTCCGTTTGCGGCAAAAATAAGGGCTGTTGCTTCAGCGAAAACATCTGAGTTCAGGCGGCTGTCGTATGCAACAACTGCGCTTAAAGTTCCGTCCTTTGCCTTGTCCGGGAATGCTTTAAGAACATAGTTTGCAAGTCCCTGGGTTGCCATATTGATTTCAAGGGTGTTCATGCGGTTTGTTCCGCCACCCATAATTCCGCGGAGTCCACCAGTTCCGAATTCGAGTGTCTGGTAGAAGCGGTCTTCAAGTTCCTTATAATCTTCTTTAGCAATAAGTTCTTCAACTTCCTTGCTGAATCTTTCATCTTTTTCTGCGGCAATGTATGCTTTTGCACGCTTTAAGATTTCTTCTTTTTCCATTTATAGCTCCTGTATAAAATGTATTTTACATTAATCAGCCTTTTTAATCAAATCTGTTTCCCACTCAAGCAGTGCCTTTTCCATATCAGGCTTGTCGCCTTTTACGTCACACATGATGCGGAAAACAGGTTCTGTGCCGCTTCCTCTCATCCAGATAAAGGCAAGGGGCTTCGAAGCTTTATCTTTGAAAATGATTTTTAAGCCGCCTTTACCGGATTCTGAAAAATCTTTAACCCCGCAGGTTTCAACCGTTCCCTTGGTGATAACAGCTTCCCAGAATTCAATGCCATATTTCTTTTTGAGGTCTGAAGCTTTTTTCTTCCAGTCTGCCTCAAAAGCCTTCTGGAAATTAGCCTTAAGCTTTGCATGATCTGTAGTTTTTACTTTAAGAACTGCACGCGGTTCAGAAACTCCTGTGGTTGTATAAACTGGCAGAGAAGCAATTACATCAGACAAAGTAAAATCTGGATTATACTTATGGCCGCTCTTTGTACACCACATTTCGTAAAGGCCGCTTTCCCTCATCATCAAAAGCTTGAGAAGGGCAAAAATTGTATTCAGGGGGTCACGGACTGCTGCAGGGTAGGTAATTGTTCCTCCGTTTGAGCCTTCTCCGAGAATACGGACTGTATAACCTTCTGCTCGTTTTTCGCGGGCAAGGTTTACAACATTTGCTTCACCAACCTCTGCACGGAAAACCTGAGCTCCAAGGGCACCCGCAATTTCTTCAATACGCATTGAAGTAGGACAGTTAACGGCAACAGCAGGCTTAAAATCCTTTTCATCACCATGCTGCCAGATGGAATAAGTTAACTCCGCAAGTACAGAAAGACTGAACACCTCCTGGGCCTTAAGAATTACAGCCTTGTCGGCCTTTTCATCCCAGTAAACAATGTTTCCGCGGTCTCCGTCGCAGTCCGGCATGTAGCCGAGAACAACCTCAGAGTGGCCTTCTTTATGAAGACGTTCCATTTCTGCAGCCACATGTACAAGGTTTTCTGCTTCGGGAATAATTTCATGGGCAATTTCAAAATCATTAATTGAATAGAAATTGATGTGACGTTCCTTAAAATATTCTCTGTCTATACTCTGATATCTGGAGCTTCCGTTAAAGTCGCAGACAACTCCAAGCGGTTTTTCCGCAATAAAGGTATCCAGCATACCAAAGAAGTCTGTCTGATATTCTTTATTTTCTGTGCCGGTAATTGTTTCGTTTATAAAGTTTTTGTAGGCAGAAAGAGCATTGTGTTTAGAGCTGTCTTTTACATCATAAACAGCCTTAAGCTCTGAGGTAGTGCAGGAATATGCCTTTTTTACAGCAGCCGCAACTCCATCCTCATCAGAAAGTCTTGCCAGAAAATCTTCTACAAGCTTAGCATTTTCTGCACCGCAGAGAACTCCACCATCGTTTGTTCCAAATTTAATTCCGTTATGACCAACTGGATTATGACTTGCAGAAATATAAATAAAGCCGTCCAGCTTTTTTGCAAAAGCCATAATCTCCGGAGCAGAGGTAACTGCACTGTACTGAATTATTGCACCTTTTTTGATGAGTGCATGAATCATTGCGTCGGCAATTGCGGGGCCTGTAGGACGTGCATCAATTCCCAGTGCGATAACCGGTGCTTCCTGGCCGCTTGCCTTACTGATATAATCAAAAAAAACATCTGCCGCAATAACGGCAATGCTTCTGTCAGTTTCTGTAATTTCAGGACTTTTATCCTGTTCATCTCCGGATGCTGCAAATACCTTACGCCAGCCGGATGCTGACAAAATCATGTTATGTTCCAAGTTTATACTCCCATTAAACTTTGATTTAATTATTATAACATGGTGGGACGGATATTACAATTTTTTTTAAGCCACACGGATTCGATTTTGCTAACGCAAAATCAATAATATAAAAATAGAAAAATCGTTAGATTTTTCGAATCCGTGTGGTTATTTAATCAGTATATTATAGTTTAACTGCTTTACATTTCCCAGCATGTCCGAAATACTCAAACCTAAAGTAGCACGTCCCGGGGTAAACATAACTTCACCAAGAAGCTGCAGGTTTTCGTTAGGGAAAATATCAGCATCTGTATATTTCTTTTTTCCTATTATACAAAGCTTATTATTTTCCTGTGTAATCATATCATAAGAAAGCTGATCTACGACTATACCATTGATTGAAACTGAAGTTTTATAAGGTGCGGCAACTGGGTTTCTCTTAAAATATACTTTATAAAGTCCTGAAGTATAGGTTTTATAGGTATTTATATCATAATAATCATTGTTTTTACTTACAATCATAATTCCGGAAAGGGAAAGTGGTATTTCCTCTTCTGCACGTGGCATGAGGACAATAGGATTGATTGCAGATTTGTTTTTAACATCGATAATCATAAATTCAAGGTTTCCATGATTATCCTGAAAGCCTGAATTACCGCTTGAAGCAATGATTGCTCCGGCATCTATTTTATGCTCGTTATTATTTTTGAGAGTGAGGGTTTCTGCATCAAGGTTGCCGTAAACCGAAATCAAATCATCATTATGGGCAAGAATTACGGCAGTACCAAGAGTTGAAGGAAAAAAATCTGTATCGTCTGAATCATCAGTAAGAATTGCGGTTATATAACCATCTTCAGCGGCCATTACTTCTTCCGGTTCAGAAAAAATAACTGAGGTACTTAAAATTCCGCCACGGTTCTGTCCGAAATAGGAATTAAAGGATTTTTTAGAAACTTCATTCTGGGGCCAGTCAAAACAAAAAGCTGTGAGGCTGGTAATTAATATGATTGAAATAAAAACTAAAGCCTTTTTCATTTAATGCCTCCGGTTTATGCTATTCTCTTGATATTGAGATTTTAGAAATTGAATTATCCTTTCCTAAATAGATATTGTTATCTGCTGCCCGAATAAAGGCTGAATCAGCAGAGAAAGAAAAGGAGCCTTCAAGAGTGTCTGTGTTATCGATTATAGAAACTGTGTAATTATTTTTTTCCTTTCCCATCAGAATAGTTAAATCATCTGTTTCTTCTATTGCTATCAGTTTATCCTTTAATTCAAGAATTTTGTCTGCTTTTGTTTCAAGATTATAAATACCTAAGCCCTGATAAAAATTATAGAAAACACGTTTTCCATTTTTACTAAAATGAACTATTGTGCGATAAGGGGAATCCTGGTCAAAAAATCTGTGATAGATTATTTTCTGTTGATTTTCTTCCCTGTGGGAAAGGACAAAGCGCTGATGATTATGTCCTGAAATAGAAGCTATGTATTGACCGTCTTCAGAAATATCAATTCCAAGAATTACCGGATAATCGCTTCCACCCGGAGCAAAATCTATTTCAGTAGCTCCGCTTTCATTGTTTAAGACCTTTATTGTTCCGTTTGCAAGACCAACTGCCGTATAGTTTTTCCTTGCGGCAAAGGCAGTAATAGGGAAGGTGCCCTCGAAAGTCCATTCAATTTCACCACTTTCTGTACATTTTGAAAAAGC
>CAMNGG010000274.1 GCA_946537975.1 uncultured Treponema sp.
TGCCCCTTGAGGCAAGCTTCTTTTACTCAGTTGAAATTGATGATGATATAAAAGTTGACTATCCCTTTATTAAAAGGCTGTTCGAAGGTATTGAAAAAGAAGACAATGCCCACAGACCCTACAGCGACCTGCACATAAAAGATGACGCAAAAGTTATCAGCGTCTTTCATGGTTATAAAAAATTCCGTCTTCTATACGAATGGAAGCTTATCAGTGACAGAGCCATTCATATTATAAATAATGACGCTTCAAAGTTTGAAAAAGAAGATCTTTACAAAGCAGCCTTCACAGATTTAATCACCGGTAACTATAACTGGAATCACCTCGAAGCCTATCTTGAAGTTCCTGCTGATGTAGGGATTAAAGACTATGCCTTTGCCCATTTTGATGTAAAGGAATTCCGCGTTATAAATGAAGCCTATGGTCACATTGCCGCTAACAAGGTTCTCAGCAATATTGTAAAAGCCATGAAGGATTCTGATTTTGTTTTGGCCAGTTGCCGCTGCCACAACGATAATTTTGCAATGGTGCTTAAGGATATGCCCGAAGAAGAGCTTGTCCAGAAACTGCAGGATTTCTTTGAAAAGCTGTCGGTTCTCGAAGAAGATCCAAATTATAAGATTTATTACAAATGCGGTCTTGTTCCAATGCAGCGGGCAATGCTCTCGGGAAACCGTGTTGCTGATTTTGCAAAAATGGCCCAGGCTCTTGCCACTAATCAGAAAAGGACAGAAGTCATTGTCTACACTGACCAGATGCACGATAACCTTTCCTGGGGTAATTACATAAAGGCCTACGTAGAAACTGCAATTGAGCAGGATGAATTTGTTGTTTATCTGCAGCCCAAATTTGATATCAATGAAGAAAAAATAAAGGGTGCCGAAGCCTTAATCCGATGGAACTATAAAAACAAGGAATTTTTACCGCCTTACCGCTTTATTCCTTTTTTTGAAAAGGATGGTTCTATTGGGAAAATTGATGATATTGTTCTGAAGAAAGTTTGCGCCGCTCTTGCCGGATGGAAGAAAGAAGGAAAGCCTCTGTACCCGGTTTCAGTTAATCTTTCGCGCAGCCGGCTTGATGACAAAAGACTTATAGAAAATCTTGTAAGTATTGTTGATGCTTTCGGAGTAGACCATAGCCTGATTGATTTTGAGCTTACAGAAAGCGCGACCTATGATAATCAGGAGCACATGCTGAGCGTGTTGAAAGACCTGCGCAGCCGTGGCTTTAAGATTTCCATGGATGATTTTGGAACCGGCTACTCTTCTCTTTCGCTGCTTACAAAAATGCCGATTAATACGCTTAAAATTGATAAAAGCTTCGTAGATACAATATCTGCTGAAAATGAACGTAAAGAAGACATTATCCTTTTGAGGCATATTATAAGTCTTGCCAGGGAGCTTGGTTTTGTCTGCCTTGCAGAAGGTGCTGAAAGTAAAAATCAGGTTGACCGCCTGCGGGAATTAGGCTGTGAAATAATTCAGGGCTACTATTACAGTAAGCCGATTCCAATTGACGAATACGAAAAGAAGTACCTTTAAGATAAAAAAAGCGGATGTGAAATACACATCCGCTTATAACGTCATTGCGAAGAGCGCAACGACAGATTCCGAATCAAGTTCGGGATGACCTTTTATTTAATAAGAAGTCCGGCAAAAGCCTTGAGAGCACCCTGCATCTGACCAGAAAGAACAGTCTTAGCAAGCTTCTTACCTAACTGAACTCCCTCTTGATCGAAACTGTTGATATTCCATACAAAGCCCTGGAACATTACCTTGTTCTCGTAGTGTGCGAGCAAGGCACCGAGGCTCTTTGGATTAAGCTGTGCGCCGTAAATCAGGCTTGATGGACGGCCGCCGGCAAATGCCTTGTTTGGATTCTCATCTGATTTTCCACAGGCAAAGGCAACAATCTGAGCAGTTACGTTTGCGCAGAGCTTTACCTGGCTTGTTGAATCTTCAATTACAACATCTTCGCCAGTCTGGTTTTCGCGGAAGGCGATGAACTGCAAAGGAATAATATCAGTTCCCTGGTGAAGGAGCTGGTAGAATGAGTGCTGCCCGTTTGTTCCCGGTTCACCAAAAATTACAGGACCAGTTACATAGCCAAGAGGCTTTCCGTCGCGGTTTACTGATTTTCCGTTTGATTCCATATCAAGCTGCTGAAGGTGAGCCGGGAAACGGCTGAGAGCCTGTGAGTATGGAAGAATTGCAGTTGCAGGATAGCCCTGAACATTTCTCTCGTAAACACCAATGAGGGCGTCCATAAGAGCAGCATTCTTTGTGATATCCTTGTTCAAAGCCATCTTATCTTCTTCTGCGGCACCGTCGAGGAATTCCTGAAATACCTTTGGTCCGAAAGCGAGGCTCAAAACGGCTCCGCCTACACCGGAGGTTGAAGAATAGCGGCCACCAATATAATCATCCATATAGAAAGCAGCCATATAGTCTGGGTTGTGAGCAAGTGGTGAAGTTTCTGAAGTTACAGCAATCATGTGCCTGCTTGCATCACAGCCAGCCTTTTTAATAAAGTCTTTTACAAAAGATTCGTTTGTAAGAGTTTCGAGTGTTGTTCCTGATTTAGAAACAAGAATGAAAATTGTCTTAGAAATGTCGAGTGATTTTACAACACTTGCAGCATCATCTGGGTCTACGTTAGAGATGAAGTGTGCTTCCATTTTGAATGTGTTGTTCTTTTTTGCCCAGTTTTCGAGAGCAAGGTACATAGCGCGTGGACCAAGGTCTGAACCGCCGATACCAATCTGACAAACTGTAGTATATTTTTCGCCCTTTTCGTTCTTGAGCTCGCCTGAGTGAACCTTGTCTGCAAACTCAGCAATGCGGCGAACCTCGTTGATGTAGAATTCGCGCTTGTTTACGCCATCAGCCATTACATCTTTTCCAAGCTGACCGCGTGTAAGCTGATGCAAAACCATACGCTTCTCACCAGTGTTGATTACAGCACCATCAAGAAGCTCCTGATATTTTTCTACAAGCTGCTGCTCTTCTGCGAGCTCAGCAAGAGTTTTAAGAATCTGTTCATTAACCTGTTTTGCAGCGAAGTTGTATGTCAGTGCTCCGCCCATAGGAATAGAATATTTTGCAATTCTGTCTGCAGCACCAGAGCCGGAAAGCTCATCTGCAACAGAAACCATACCTTTAAGAGACTGAAGCTTCTTCCATGAAGAAAGCGAGTCTGCATTAGACCATGTAGCCATTTAAATTACCTCAGATAATCAAAAAATTGCCGTAAATTAACTGTCGGCGGTCTTATTATAGTAGATTACAAGAGGTGATACAATAATTAAATGTAATACATCTCTCCAATGTCGCTGCGATTTTTTTCTACTAGCTTTTCAAGGGTCACAGAGTCAACATAATCATTTATAACAGTTTCAAAGTCTTTCCAGTAATCATCGTTTCCTACATTACTGATAACATTTCCATGCGACTCACCCACTGGCGACAGGTCCCCCTCCAGAGCACGGAGAATCTCGCCGGTCGTGTACTCTTCAGTTTTTTTGACAAGTCTGTAGCCGCCGTTGCTTCCTCTTACTCCGCTTACAAGTTTTGCCTTACTGAGTTGTATCAGAATCTGTTCAAGATACTTAACAGAAAGATTATGTCTGTGTGAAAGCAACTTTAGAGAAATGAATTTTCCTTCAGGTTGTTCCGCAAGTTCAGTCATAATCAAAAGGGCATATTGCCCGCGTGTTGAAATCTTATACATTCAGGGCTCCTGCAATTCTATCTAAAGCTTCTTTTATCAAAGGCTGTGGAGTTGCAATGTTAATTCTCTGATAACATTTCCCTTCAGGTCCAAACATTGTACCTCTATCCAGCCATACTTTTGCTTTGTTTACAATTATATTATCCAGCTCTCCATCCTCTAATCCGTAAGCAGAGAAATCCAGCCAGAGAAGGAAGGTTCCCTCTGGTTCTATAAGTCTAACTAACGGTAGTTTGTCTTTCAAATAACTTCGAATAAAATTTATATTTGAAAGTAGATGTTTTTTTAATTCCAGCAACCATGGTTTTCCAGACTGATATGCTGCTCTGGCTGCAACAAGTCCCATTAGACTTGGCTCATCATAGCCGGTTTTATTTCGTTCGGCCTTGAACTTAGCGCGCAAGGCAGGATTCTTTATAAAGTTTGTTGAAAACTGAAGCCCTGCAAGATTAAAGGTTTTGCTTGGCGACATTGAAACAACACAGTTCTCTGCAACCTCTGCCGACAGAGTTGAAAAAACTGTATGTACATTCGGCTCATAAACAAAATCATTGTGAATCTCATCTGCGAAAACAATTACATTGTGAGCCAGACAAATTTCTGCCATGCGACTAAGTTCATCGCGGGTCCATACCCGGCTTACAGGATTATGAGGACTGCAGAGAATAAAAAGCTTTACATCATTTTCTATAATCTTCTTTTCAAAATCCTCAAAATCAATCTGCCACTTACCGTCTTTTTCAAAAAGAGATGAAGTAACCGTGTGACGGTTGTTTGCTTCTATCATATTTTTAAAAGGATAATAAACCGGAGTTTGAATAAGTACACTCTCCCCTTCTTTTGTAAAAGCCTTGATTGCAGACGCAAGCGCAAAAACAACTCCCGGAGTTGTAACCAGTTCTCGTCGGTCAAAGGTAAAATTGTGCTCATTTTTCATCCAGTTTGCCAAAGCCTCATGGAAGGATTCATCCAGGCAAGAATAACCGAAAATGCCATGATCTATTTTTTTATGAAGTGCCTCCAGAATTGCAGGCGATGTCGGAAAGTCCATATCCGCTACCCAGAGAGAAAGTACATCTACAGGTTTTCCACGGGCCACGGCAAGATCTGTTTTTATGGAATTACTTCCATGGCGATCTGTTATTTTATTGAAATCATAATTCATAATAAAAACCTAAAAAAATTAATTAACCTATTGACTTACTAGGTTACTTGAAGTATAACTCTATATACCTACTATGTCAATAGGTTATCAAAATTGAAAACTCGTTTTATAAGAGGTGTATATGGCAAAGATTCTGGACCAGCCACGTTACAAATGTGCGCTTGCAGCTATGCAGACGGTACACTCTATCCCAGGTGCAATTCCAATTTTGCATTCGGGACCAGGATGTGCATCTAAGTTAAATGACAACAATGGAACAAGCGGACGTTACAGCCCGAACATCTTTCCATGTACGTCTATCAGTGAAAAAGAAGTTGTATTCGGAGGAAGCAATAAACTCCGTTCTACTATTGAAAACGCCTTAAAAGTAATTGATGCAGAATTGTTTGTTGTGCTTTCAGGTTGTACCGGTGAAATTATTGGTGATGATATTGAAGAGGTTGCCGGTAATTTTGCAAATGCTGATAAACCTGTTATCTGGGCTAAAACGCCGGGCTTTAAAGGCAATAACTATGTTGGACACGATTGGATTTTAAAATCTATTTTTGAGCAGTATCTGGCAGATGCTGAACCTGTAAAGGAAAAAGGCCTTGTAAATCTTTTTGTAGCTCCTCCTCAGCAGGATCCTTACTGGCTTGGTAATCTTCGTGAGATTGAAGCTTTGTTAACAGCAATTGGTCTCAAGCCTAATACAATTTTTGGTTTTGGCCGCGGACTTGAAAATATAAAGAAGATTCCAAACGCCGAATTTACAATTCTTGTTTCACCTTGGGTTGGACTTGAGAGCGCAAAATATTTACAAACTCGTTTTGGTATTCCACTTTTGCAGTATCCGGTTTTGCCTATTGGTGCCAGCGAGACAACTAAGTTCCTTCGCGCAGTTCAGGATTTCACAGGTTCTGATAAAGCCCTTCTTGAACGCGTAATCGCAGAGAAAGAAGCTGAGTTCTACTATTATATTGAACGCTTTGCCGATACCTTGCTTGAAACCCGTATTCTTGGAAAACGTTTTACAGTAGTAAGTGACAGTGAATACACTGTAGCTGTAACAAAATTCCTTGTAAATGATATGGGTCTCTTCCCTGAAAAGCTCTTTATTGTTGATGATGCTCCAAAGTCATTCCAGCAGAAAATTACTGATGAGATAAATAACCTGAACTATGGAATAAAAACTCAGGTACAGTTCACAACGGATGGTCACGATATTCACGAGCAGATTAAGAGCTTTGATTTTGCAGGCACTCCGCTGATTATTGGTTCTAACTGGGAAAAGAAACTGGCTGTTGAACTCGGAGCTCACTATATCAACGTAAGCTACCCTATGCTTGAAAAGCTTGTAATAAATGACCACATTTCCGGCTATTCGGGAGGTCTCCACCTGCTCGAACAGATATTTACTGCCGCAATGAGCAAGCTAAAACTGTAGTGTGAGGAGGTTTAAAAATGCCATTTAATTTTAGCAATGCAAATATAGCAATTCGTGAGAACCGTCTTGGTTCCATTACAGGTTTTGTTGGTGACTTACAAACGTTAGTTAGTAAGTCTGAAGACGGAACTTTACGTAACCGTGAGCGTAGCTTCAGCCAGTCAAGTTCATGTCTTTCCGGCTGTGCCCTTAATGCCCTGGCCGCAATTCGTAACGTTGCTGTTGTTTACCATGCACCTGCAGGTTGTACAGCAATGGCAAGTAACGATGCCGTAAAGTTTGGCCAGATTGCTGCCCGCGTAAATAAAACTACAAACTCAGTTTTTGTATGTACAGACCTTAATGAGAAGGACACTGTTTTTGGTGCAACAAAAGATCTTGAAGCAATTATCCGCCACACTTACGAAGCCTACAAGCCTGATGCAATCTTTGTTTCTACAAGCTGTGTTTCCGGCGTAACCGGAGAAGACGTAGACGGTGTAGCAAGTGACCTCAATGCAGAATTGCCTATTCCGGTAATTCCAGTTCACTGCGAAGGTTTTAAGAGCCGTATCTGGGCTAGTGGTTTTGATATTTCTGACCATGCAGTTTTACAGGGAATTGTACAGCCACCTAAGACAAAGCGACGCACAATCAATATCAAAAACTTCTATGAGAGTGCCCGCCCTCAGATTACAAAAATCTTTAATGAGGTTTTTGATGCTGAGCCACAGTTCCTTTACTGTAACTCAACAATCGAAGAACTCAGCCACCTTAGCGAAGCCCTTGCTACAGTTTGTATCTGCGGTACCTTGGGAACTTACCTTGGAAATGCCCTGGAAGAAAAATACGGAGTTCCTTATGTACGCACAATTAATCATTCCGGTGTAACAGGCTTTGAAACCTGGTTGCGTGGAATCGGGGACGCAATCGGTAAGCGTGCAGAAGTTGAAAAATATATAGAAAAGCAGAGAGCTATTTTTATTCCTCAGATTGAAGAAGTCACTGCTCAGCTTAAAGGACTTCGTGCCGTAATTGGTATGGGACCTGGCTTTACTTATGAAATTGCCCGCGTTCTTCAGGAATTCGGCATGAAAGTTGAATATGCCCTTGCATGGCACTACGACTATAAGTACGACAACGGAAAGGTTCCTCCTGCCCTCGAGCATCTTCTTGAGAACTCTCCAAAGGACATGAAGGTTGCCGTTGCAGACCAGCAGAACTACGAAGTTTTGAACATCTTAAATCACTATAAGCCGGATGTATACTTCAGCCGCCATCCGGGAACAACAGTCTGGGCCATTAAGCAGGGCTTTGCCGCAGTCTTTGTTGCTGATGAATATACAGTTTTCGGTTACGAGGGAACTTTGAGTTTTGCCAAGCTGATTCGCGACACTGTTACAAACCGCAGCTTTGAAAAGAACCTGGCTGCCCGAATTAAGCTGCCATATACAAAGTGGTGGTACGAGCAGGGTGCTGATAAGTTTATTAAAGATGAGAAAGACCGCCCGGTAGGCGGTCGTTGATAAATAGCAAAGCGTTAAAAAAATTGCGAAAGCAATTTTTAGCTTTACCACACTGGAGGAGAAAAAAAATGGCAAAAAAGATACACGACTCACTGACAGAACTCGTAGGAAACACACCGCTTGTACGCTTACACGGATATGAGAAAAAGCTTGGCCTTAAGGCTCATCTGCTGGCCAAAGTAGAATACTTTAATCCTATTGGAAGTATTAAGGACCGCATTGTTCTCCGCATTATTGAAGATGCAGAACGCGAAGGAAAAATTAAACCAGGCAAAACTACGTTGATTGAATACACAAGTGGAAACACAGGAATTGCAGTAAGTGCTATTGGTGCAATGAAGGGCTATGATGTTACAATTTACCTTCAGGATGGAACAAGCCAGGAACGATTTGACATCATAAAGGCTTTTGGCGCAAACGTAACAAGAATCAGTAATGTACCAGAGATTCAGGACGCCCTAAAAGAAACAAACGGAGACTTTGTTGCCGCAACTAATATTCTTAAGCAGCATATCCGAGACAGACAGGCGGCAGGCGAAAACATCTACTTTGTAGACCAGATGCTTAATCCAAAAAATCCACAGGCTCACCACGATACAACAGGCCTGGAAATTTGGGAGCAGACAGAAGGCGACCTGGCGGCGGTTGTAAGTGCTGTTGGTACCGGCGGAACAATCCGTGGAATCAGTGATTATGTTAAGTCTAAAAATCCTGCTGTAAAGGTTGTTGCAGTAGAGCCTGCTCTGGATGCCACAGCTCTTACCGGTATTCACAATTTTACAGAAGTACCAGAGGAACGTGTTCCTGTTACAGTTCGCAATACTACAGGTGTTTACGATGAAGTTCTGGTTGCAAGTGTAAAACCATCTTTTGAGGCAGCCCGCATTGTTGCAAAATCAGACGGCGTTCTGGTTGGTAATTCCAGTGGAGCTGCCCTCTGGGGAGCAACCGAACTTGCCCGTCGTCCAGAGTACGAAGGCAAGAACATTGTTGTTGTATTCCCAGACACAGGGCTGAGATACCTCAGTACAGAGCTTTTTAAGGAATAGCCATGTCATCCCGAATTTATTTCGGGATCTATTAGGAGATGCTGAAACAAGTTCAGCATGACAATACATGACACTACAACAGATAAA
>CAMNGG010000275.1 GCA_946537975.1 uncultured Treponema sp.
GGGCGTTGCGGGGGCAAGTCTGGACTTTAATTTTTGCCCCCGCAGAGGGGGTAGCGTAAAAGATGGTGGTTGAGCTTGTCGAAACTACCATCTTTGGAGCGAGGGGGAGACTTCCCCCCCTTTATGCCATATTACGGTCTACTCAAAGCGCTTATCTTCAATTCTCTTAGTTTTCTTTTCGCTGCGTGGAAGCTCGCCGATTCCTACAACCTTTACTTCCGGAGTCATGTTGTACTTCTGCTTGAAGTTGTAAGCGATGGACAGGGCTACCTCTGTGCGGTCGGTGCCGCCTTCAACCTCTACGAAAAGGGTCATTTTATCTTTGCCTTCGGCGTGCTCAATTACTGCGCGGTATTCGCTTGAAGTTCCAGGCACGCCTTTGATTACGTCTTCGATTGTGCTTGGGAAGATGATGTTGCCTTTAACCTTTACCATGTCGTCGCTGCGGCCAAGAATCTGTGTGATGCGAGGATACTTAAGGCCTGTTGGGTTTGGAGTTGTTACAAAGGCGGCCAGGTCGTGGGTACGGAAGCGGAAGAGAGGTGCGCCTTCTTTGACAAGAGTTGTCAAAGTGATTTCACCAATCTGTCCTTCTGGAACAGGCTTACCTGTCTGAGGGTCAAGGATTTCGATGTAAACATAATCATCAAAAATGCTGATTGCATCATCGCCGACTGCATTGATTCCGATTCCAGGTCCGTAACATTCTGTAAGACCGTAGATGTCGTAAAGCTCGATTCCGAGAATGCTCTGGATGCGGTTGCGCATTTTTTCGCCCCAGCGTTCTGAACCGATTACACCTTTTTTGAGGTGGATTTTATCTTTGAGGCCGCGGGCTTCTACCTGTTCTGCTAGGAGGAGTGCATAAGAAGAAGTTGCGCAGATTACTGTTGATTTAAGATCCTGCATCATCTGAAGCTGCTTTTCAGTGTTACCTGGTCCCATTGGAACGGCCATAGCACCAAGTCGCTCACAACCGGCCTGGAAGCCGATACCTGCTGTCCAGAGTCCGTAGCCCGGTGTAATCTGAATGCGGTCTTTGTTTGTGATTCCTGCAAGCTCGTAGCAGCGGGCAAACATGATGGCCCAGTCTTCTACGTCTTTCTTTGTATATGGAATTACTACAGGTGCTCCTGTGGTACCGCTAGACGAGTGAATGCGAACAATTTCTTCTTCCGGAACTGTAGCGAGTCCGAGTGGATATGCGTCGCGAAGCTCCTGCTTTGTTACGAAAGGAACAAGATTTTCAAAATCTTCCTGAGTTTTAATATCTTCCGGATTTACGTTAGCAAAACGCTTTGTATAAAAAGGATTTCCGAACTCCTTAACGCGCTTAATCTGTGCGCGAATCTGTTCAAGTTGTTTTTCGGTTAATTTCATGTTTGTCTCCTGTTTACGGTGGTTGAGGCTCTCGAAACCACCGTTGAAAGACGGTCATTTCGACAGGCTCAATGACCGTTATATTGTGCTTCTATTTATAGTAACAGAATAACACAAGAGTTTGTTTCTGTCAATAGAAACTTGGAGAAATTTTTGATTTTTGATTATTTGGCCATTATTTAGAAGTAAGCTTCATGCCGGTGAAGGTAGCCATAGCAACCTTTGTTCCAAGCTCATCTGTAATATTTATTTCGTAAAGACAGGTGGAACGGCCGTCTTTTATAAGGTGGGATTCAGCTATCAGCTTTTTGCCCTTTGCCATTCCAATAAAGTTTATCTGACTTGTGATGGAAACGGTCTGCGGCTGTTTAAAGTTGGAAGAAACCGCAAAGGTGTAGTCCGCAAGTGTAAAAATTGCTCCGCCCATTACTCCGCCGTAGGCATTCTGGTGATTGCGGGTTACTTCAAAGGAGCAGCGGGCAAAATATTCGTCAACTTCTTCTATTATAATTCCTGTAGTCCTTGTAGCATAAAAATCGCCGTCGAAAAATTTGCGTGCCTCTTCTAAATCAGACATTTATAAATCTCCTTCATAAAAAAAGGCTGTCACAAAGGACAACCTTTTATAATCTATTCTGCACTTTTTTTTCTGCTTTCGAATTCCTCAAGAATTTTATCTGCATTAGCAAATTCTACAACAGAAAGATTTTTTCGAAGAACGGCTTTGACAAGTCCGCCTTCAAGCTTAAAAATCAATTTCTTGTAATCCTCTGGAGAACATTTTTCATCCATATAGGACTTGATAGCCTTGTCTACACTATCAACAACAAGTTTTTCCTTCTTCTTCGTTGCCATCCGAAACCTCTCCTTATCAATATCGGGCTTTTTTTCAATTATTTTTAAATATTATCGGTTTGTTATTTGTCCTCAAATACCATATACAGAAAACGCTTTTTAATCAACACAAATAAATATAATTTAAAAAATAAATTTTGCTGATTTTTTTTCTATTTATACCATTCTACAGCACGAACATTGAGTTCATAAAAGTCTGGTTTTACCAGCTGCTTGATTGCGGCTTTGAGTTCTTCTCCATCAATGAGGCCGGCACGGCTTGCGGCTCCCAATAAAACCATGTTCACAACCTTGCTGCTACCGAGTTCCTTGCAGGCCTCATCTGTGTCTACAGCTACTACTTTTGCCGCAACCTTTTCCAGGTAAGCAATCATTTCTCCTTCGTCAAAGGCCTTGCCGCTCAGGCTTGCAGTTACCGGCTGCACAACTTTTTTGTTTACGATTACAGTTCCGCCCTGCCTGAGGTATGAGATGTTTCGTACAGCCTCTGCTGCTTCAAAGGCGATGAGCACGTCTGCCTGACCCTGTGGCACGAGTGGAGAGAATACGTCACCCCCGATTCGTACATGGCTTACAACCGAGCCGCCACGCTGAGCCATTCCGATTGTCTCGGCTGAAAGCACGCGCTCGCCGTTTGCAATTGCTGCCTGTGAAAGTACCTTTGCGGCAAGTACAGTACCTTGTCCGCCAACTCCACATATTATGATATTTTTGCTCATATAATAATCTCCATTTATTGCCACACGGATTGGATTTTGCTAACGCAAAATCTTTTTTATATATTTTAATCCAGGAATTACGTTAGTAATTCCGAATCCGTGTGGTATTATGCTACTGTTAGTTAATAGCCTTAACTGGGCATACTTGCGAACATAAACCACAACCAGTACACAACGACTTATCAATATCAACTAACTGTTTGCCTTTTGCATTTGTCGCAGTACTTACACTCAGTGCCGGGCAGCCGAGCTCATTGATACACTTGCGGCAGCCGATACATTTTGTTGTGTCTACTGTCAGTGCATGTGGCTTTTCCCAGCCTACCTTTTGCGCAATTGCGATACATGGTGCTTTGAAAATGATTGCACTAACTCCTGTTGCCTCGCTTGCCTGCTGCACGGCTTCGGTGGCAGCTTTCTGGTCGAAGGGATTCACGGTGATTACCGGTTTTACACCGATTGCATCCAGGATTTTTTCTATGCTGATTTTCTCAACAATTTCGCCCATCATTGTTACGCCCGTTCCCGGATGTGGCTGATGACCTGTCATCGCAGTTGTTGAGTTATCGAGAATACAGATGGTCTGCTTTGCCTGATTATAAACGGCATTTACAACGCCTGTGATTCCGCTCGCAAAAAAGGTTGAGTCGCCGATGAAGCTGAAGCAGTAGCGGTCCGGCTCGTTGTGGTAAAAGCCCTGGGCCATTGTGATGTCGGCACCCATACAAAGGCAGGTGTCTGTCATATCAAGCGGCATTGCGTTGCCCAGGGTGTAGCAGCCGATGTCTCCGCAGTAAACGGTTTTCTTGCCCTTCATTGCCTGCTTTACGGCGTAGAAAGACGCACGGTGTGGACAGCCTGCGCAAAGGACTGGCGGGCGAACAGGGAGGTCTGGAGCCATCTTCGACCCTTCGAGAGCCTCAGGGGGCGAAGACATTTCAGTGTTGCGGTTCCTGAGGTTCTCGAAGGACCGCAACAAGATCTCTTTAATTATCTCCACGCTGAGTTCGCCGGCCTCCGGAACGGTGCCGTCGAGTTTTCCGCGAATTTTGCAATTTACTCGAGCGTTTCCGGCGATTTTTATTAAATTTTCCTCGATAACAGGGTCTAATTCTTCAAAAACTACGATTTGCTCGTGAGACTTGAGGAATTCTTCTGCTAAAGGTTTTGGGAATGGATATGGTGTTCCAATCTTGAGAACCGGTATATCTTTGAGGCCCAGGAGAGACAGGGCTTCCATAAGATAGCAGTAAGATATTCCGCCGGCGGCAAAACCGAGTGATGGCGCGGTGGTTGAGTAGTCCGAAGGACGTATCGAAACCACCTGAGACTTCGGCTGAGTTTTCGCGGTGGTTTCGATACATTCGCTTCGCGAACACTCAACCACCGTATTCCACTTACTTTTAGAAAACTCTGCCGGAAGAATCTTCTCGTTGCGCTCAAAAATGCGCTTGTGATTGTTGTATGAGGAACGAGGGAAAATTACCCAGCGCTTAGAATCTTTTTCAAAGTTGCCAGGCTTATGGCAAGGCCCCAGCTCCGGGAAGTCCATGCTTTCATAGGCGTGGTCTACGCGGGTTGTCGGACGGAGAAGAACCGGAGTGTTATATTTTTCGGAAAGCTCAAAGGCTTCCTGAATCATCTCGTAGGCTTCGAGAGGAGTAGAAGGATCAAAACAAGGGAGCTTTGAATACTGGGCAAAATTGCGGGTGTCCTGCTCGGTCTGGCTGGAAATCGGGCCCGGGTCGTCGGCACTTACAATTACCATGCCACCCTTAACACCAACATAAGAAAGGCACATAACAGGGTCGCTAGCAACATTAAGGCCCACCTGCTTCATTGTTATGAGAGTTCGGCTTCCTGCATAGCTGGCACCGGCCGCAACCTCGGCGGCGGCTTTTTCGTTTACGGACCATTCAACGTAGGTTCCGGTTTTGTCTTTATACTTGGAAATAAATTCAATAATTTCGCTGGAAGGAGTTCCGGGATATCCGGCTACGAGATTTACTCCAGCCTTGAGGGCGCCCAGCGCAATTGCCTGATTGCCCATAATCATTTGTTTTGCCATAGGGGAAAGTATATTATAAATGTTTGTTTCTATCAACAGTAGCGATAAAAGAATACCTGTAACAAAAAAATCTGATATGCTTCCGCTACAACGATTGCAAAACTGCGGGCGAGCTGGTTTTTGTGTAAAAATCCTGCGGTTTTGCTTCGCAAAATCCTCGGATTTTTTTTATGGCTAAGCGCCAAATACCCCTCGATGCAGTTTTGCATCGTTTTCGCTCACGCATATCAGATTTTTCCGAGACTCTTTTGAATCTGTGTGTTTGCAAAAACTGCATTTGTAATATACTTTCCCTAGTAGTATAATAGAATATTATGAACATCAGTCAGATTGCTAAAAAGGGTTCGGCTAAGGCCGAGATGGTTTATCATGAAAATCCGGATATCTTCCATGTAAATACTTTGGAAAATCATGCTTATTTTATTCCTTTTGGGAAGGAGAAGGGACAGAATCCTTTTGGGCCTCGGGGAAAATCGAACCGTTTTGAGCTGCTCAATGGTAAGTGGGGCTTTCGCTATTATGACAGCCTGATAGACCTGGAGGATGATTTTGCGGATGGAAAGCTTGCCCGCGCTGCACTTGCTGATAAAAAGAAGATGCCGGTTCCAGCTAACTGGCAGCTGCACGGCTACGATAAGCCTCAGTACACTAATGTTGATTATCCTATTCCTTATAATCCGCCTTTTGTTCCGGACGAAAATCCGGTGGGCATTTATTATCGTGAATATGAATA
>CAMNGG010000276.1 GCA_946537975.1 uncultured Treponema sp.
CCCCTCAAAAGTCGTCAGGAGCGAAAGATAATCGCACTCGTTTTCAAGCTCCGAAAAAATACGGTTTTCAAAATACTTGTAAAAGGAGTCGATGAAAATCACCGCGCAGGCAAAGTAAACCGCCACGCCAACTAGCATTGTGTTTATAAAAATTCTTAAAGTCAATGATTTGATTTTCATTTTCTGTCTCCAATAATCGAAAAATGGGCCGTTCTACAATAAGACAGAATCTGGGCACCGCTTCTTTCTACATCAATACAGATTATAGTTTAAAAATGTTAGATTTTGAGGATGAAAATGTTAAATCTGGGTTAAATTTTTCGGAATGATAGTATAGCAGCGGCTCGTAATCCGTGAGAACAAGCCCGCCGTTTTTGTCGGAACCAAGAGTAGGCTTTTCTCTCCTGAAAAATTTCATTTCCTCTTCCCCGTCAAGGCATAAATCACCCAGCCTGCGATGACCGTGGCGTGGTCGCCGATTCGCTCGATATACTTGGCAATCAGAAGGTGGCCGACTTCATCTTCAGGAAACAGAGGAAATCATCACTGGGGTGGAGGAGGCTCTCACCATTCCGGCGGAGGTTTTTCCGGGGGTGGCGGTCGTTTTGGCGGTGGCGGTTCCAGCGGGCGCTGGTAATTTTTGCTGAAAAGACGGACTTTGCTTTAGCGGGATGGTAAAAATCTGTCAGAGATATTTTTTCATCTCACAGCCTTCCACTCCGGCGAATAGTTCTACAAGAGCTTTTGCCGGGCTGGAATTAATTTTTTGAAGCAGGACTTCTTCAATCTGGAAAAAGCCCACATCTGCGCTCATGTTTACTTCAATGCGGATTGGCTTTTCCTGCCCTGCAAGAATCTTCACTTTTTCAATGGAATTGGCCGAATACTTGTGAATGTCTCCCACAGATGGACTCTTGTTCAGTTCCATGGGGATTCTGGCTCTTCCCTTAGTCATGTCACAGCCGTCGGCAATCTGAATAATTCCCGCTTCCAGAGAGTGAATTTTTCGCACCCCCATGTGACCTACAATTCCTTCCAGAGCCATAGAGCGGATTACAATTTTTCTTTTTAAATCTTCTTTTTTTGGCAGAACCTGATCTAAAATCCTCTTGATTAAGTCATAAGCGATAATGCCTGAATAAAGTTCATGGTCGTTTCGACCCACAGTCATTCCAAAATCGTGCATAAAGGCGGCCATGCTGATGGCAGTGAGACTGTCTGAAAAAGTTCCGGCCCCTTCATTTTCCAGGGAAGTTTTGATTCCTGCCTGGTGGAGGATTTTCATCATTTTTAAGGCATTTCGGCAGACAGTCCTCATGTGTACCGGTCCGTGATCATTAAAGCCCAGCCTTACGATGGAAACATTATTTGCGTAATCCTGGATTTCCTGAATTTCCGGGTCGTTTACCAGAATTTCCATTACCTTAAGGGGCAGATCGTCTTTGTCTTCTGTCAGCTGGATGATTTCTTTTGTCAGAGTAAGGAGTTTTTCGTTTACGCTGATTTCTTTTGGTGATTTCATAGTTAAAGTATAACGAATTTAATAAATATTTTCGTCAAGAATGTGTAAAATTTGAAAAGCCGGAAGCTGAACCTAAGGAGGATAGTAAAGCTTCCGGCCAGGGGGTTAATCGCTTACAACTTTGGTAAGTTTTGCCATTTTTTTGTATATATCTGTGTTGTCATAAAAACCGGCAAAATCATTCTGTCCTACCCCCAGGGCAAAGACCGGAACCGGGAGGCCGGTATGACTATTTGAAGTCCAGCCAAGGCCAGATTTTGCATTGAGGATATGGGTGATAGTGATTGTCAAAGGTTCATAACTGCCGTACATATCGTATTCTTCCTGATTTCTGCCCGTATCATTTTTAATGGTTTTCTCGTAGGCCTTTTTGATTCTGCCAAGTTCATAGTCAGTAAGGACCAGCCCGCCGTTTTTGTCTGAACCTGATGAGCCTGGCATTTTAAGACCGAAAAGATTTTCTACATCAGCCATTACGCTTTCAAAAGAAGTACCACTTTTTTTATAGTCAGCAACATAGTCTGAATCAAACTTTGCGTAAGAGATTTTCTGCCCGTCAAGGGTTCGGAAGAAGAGATTGTAGTCAGTTCCGGCATAACCTATAGTAAGGCCTCCCGTTTCGTGGTCAGCAGTTACGATAATCAGAGTTTCTTTTGGATGCTTGTTGTAGAATTGAATTGCTTCTTCTACAGCTTCACTTAAAGCCAGAGTATCGGCAATTGAAGAGCGGGCATCGTTAGCATGGCAGGCCCAGTCAATTTTTCCCCCTTCAACCATCATGAAAAAGCCTTTTTTGTTGTCCAGAACTTCAATTCCTTTTGCAACATAATCTTTTAAAGCCCATTCACCGCTTTTTCTGTCGTTATCATAGCTCATGGCATTAGAATCTGCCAGCTTTTCTGCAATAACCAGTGCCTTGTCTCCATTTTTCAAAGCTGAAGCAGAATTCTGATCCATACAAACTTTGTATCCGGCATTTTTCGCCAGATCATAAATCGAAGTTTTGTCCTTTTTTTTGTCTTGAGGATCCATTAAAGCACCGCCAGCAAAATAATCAAAGTTAGAAGCAACCAGTTCCTGCCCGATAGCATAGTTTGACTTACGGCTGGCCTGGTGGGCATAAGTGGCGGCTGGAGTTGCATGATTGATATTTACCGTAGAAATAACACCTATTTTCCAACCTTTTTGGTCACGAAGCTGTTCTGCAATGGTGCGGTATTTAATTTTCTTTGTAATATCCACATTGATTGAAGAAGAATGGGTTTTCTTTCCTGTAAAAATGGATGTGGCGGTAGAGGCCGAGTCCGGAGCAAAAGATGTGGCGTCATAAGTAGAGGCTGACCCTGCAACCGGAAAGCTGTAGAAACTTAAAGCCTTCATGGCCGGTGAATCAGAAGGATTTTCTGACTTTTTAACATCAGCTACAATTCCCCCGGCGTCTTTTCCGGCATAGTAAGCAGCTGACTGAATCTGGGGATAGCTCATCCCGTCTCCCACAAAGACAAAAACATATTTTGCCTTACCTTTTCCTGTGGGGTTTTCTGCGATTTTCACATCGGCAAAAAGCCCTGAAGATCCTATCATGGAAAGCAGGGTAAAAGCTGCAGCAATCTTAACTCCCTTAGAATTACATCTTTTCATAAAATACTCCTTGTCATTTGAAATAGATTTTTTTTGTTTTCAAATGACAGAACCATACTAGCAAGACTGTATTAAAATTCTGGGTAGCTGAAGTTAAGCCTTTGTAAAATCAGCTTTTTTAGTAAATAGACTGCCGGCAATCAAAGCAGTAAGAGGAGCTGTCATAGCAAGACCAAAACTACCTGCAATGGTATTTATTATTTCTGAGGCAACCACATTATTGTTCAGAATATTGTAGATCGGAGTTCCCTGTGCCATGAATGTCATAAGCATGGCCAGGCAGGTTCCAGAATAGGCCAATAAAAGCGTTGTTGTCATAGTTCCCATGGCGGCACGAGCCACATTCATGCCAGATTTTATTGCTCTACTTCTAGAAATTTCCGGAGCATTCGCTACAACCTCGTGAACTGCAGAAGTTATATCCACACTTAAATCCATGACAGAACCACTAGCCCCCACACAAACGGAAGCCATAAAAATCCAGGTAAGATTTAAATCCTGAAAACCGGAATAGAGTAAAGCTTCGGAATTATGCATAACCGCCCCGTGAATATGAAAGGCCTTGCTACAAATAATGGATAAAAGCATGGCAAAAAGAATGCCTGACATAGAGCCACAGAATGAAACTAAAAGTCGCCGATCAAAACCATAAACCAGAGCCAGAATAAGAAAGGTCATGGTTGCAAGGGCAATAAGGCCGAAAAGTATGGGATTATAGCCTTTGAGAAAGAGCGGTACAAGAATTTTCCACAGAACTAAAACTGTTAAAAAAAAAGAAAAAACTGACCGAAGACCTATTCCCCGAGCAAAAATTACAAGAAAAAGAGCAAAAGCCATAGCCAGAATTAACTCACCCTCAAGCCGGAAATAGTCAATAAGGTTTACGGAAATGATTTTTTCTCCATCGTGATGAACTACCGCCTGAACTTTGTCTCCAGGACGAAAAATCTTATCCTGAGAAAGGGAACCTGAAAGCATATTCCAGCCCTGGTTTTCCTGACCTTTGAATTTTCCGCTTAAGAACTTTATTTTGCATATTTGTTGACCGGTACGGATAATTCCCGTATCAATTAAGCTGGAATTATCACAGTCCAAAACTTCAACTTTACATTTTACAGCATCCTGAAACTGAAGGGCACCTTCAAATCCTGTAGGGATTAAAAGAAGAATCCCCAGCACAATTAAAGATACTCCCCCCCATAAGAAGTTTTTTTTTGCTTTATCAGCAGTTCTTTTTCCAAAATATCCAGATAGAAATCTCACTGTCTTTCTCCGATAAGAGCATAAATCACCCATTCTGCAATATTCACTGCATGATCCCCGATTCGTTCAATGTATTTTGCAATAAGAAGATAGTCCAAAATTGTTTCCCCTTCAGAGGTTTCCCGGATTTTCTGTACCAAGTCTTTTTTTATTGTACGGTAGAGCTCATCAATAACATCATCCTGGACAATGACATTCTTTGCCTTATTGTAGTCTTTTTCTATATAGGACTGGACAGCCTGATGAAGCATTTTAATGATTTCCTCACTCATTTCGGTAAGTTCTTTCATCTTTCCGTATTTGCAGTCCGGCACTTTTTGGACAAGGTCTGCAATATCCACCGCATGGTCGCCGATTCGCTCCATGTCCGTAATCATCTTGAGTGCGGCTGTAATATGACGCAGATCCGCGGCTACCGGCTGCTGCTGGAGCAAAAGCTTCAGGCAGAGGCTTTCAATTTCCCGCTCCATCTCGTTTATC
>CAMNGG010000277.1 GCA_946537975.1 uncultured Treponema sp.
TTTCAAAAATGACTACGCCGATTTGACAGCACTTTATGTGTATCCAGAATATCAGGGAAAAGGAATCGGTACAAAACTAAGAGACATTTTCATTGAATGGGCAAAATCAAAAAATGCTGATAAGTATGTCATAGGTGTATTAAAAGAAAATACCCGGGCCAGAAAGGTTTATGAATCCTGGGGTGGAAAACTATCCGTGCATGAGCATGATTTTGTTGTGATGAATGTTGGGTACCCGGAAAATTTCTACACTTTTGAAATATAAGAGCTGGTTCTAAAGATTTGAGAGGAATAAATATTGAAAACACTTGAACAGGCTGTAAAATTATTTTCTCTTCAGAATTATGATTGCCGTGAGATTGAAGACCACGAGGGCGGACGCAATAAGATTTTTGTTTGCAGTAAGGGTGGCGAAAAAAAGTTTGTGCTCAGGATTTCTGCAATGGGTGACAGGAGTGAAAACGACTATCTTGCTGAAAGTGAGTTCGTTCATTATCTTGCAGAAAATGGTGCTCCTGTTGCGGATGTAATTCCAAGTGCCGGCGGAAAGTTTGTTGAAATTATTGATGGGGCTGATTCAAGCGAAGCTAGCGATTGCACTGATTCGGGTGCGGCTGGCGATGACGGTGCAGCCCCAGTTTTCATCTCGCTTTTTGAATATGCAAAAGGAATGCTGCTTGCTGACAACGCTTACCGTTACCGCGAAGGTGCGCCACTGACTGAATACTTTTTCAACATCGGAAAAACTCTTGATAAAATCCACGCACTTTCAAAAAACTTTGAGCCAGTCGCAGGTCACCGTCGCCCGGACTATTTTGATAAATACAATATAGGATTCATCAACCAACTGATTCCAGACAAATACAGCGAACTGAAATCAGCCATCGCCGCCCGCCTCGAAACATTCCGCACGCTCCCGACCGATGCACAAAGTTACGGTCTGGTCCACTTTGATTTCAGCGACGGCAACTACCACATTGACATGGACACGGGCGCTATCACGGTCTTCGACTTTGACAATTGCCTTTACTGCTGGTACATGTTCGATCTTGCCAATCTCTGGCTTCACAACGAAGGCTGGTGCCGACACGAATCCGACCCAGGAAAACGCTTCAAACTGATGCAGCAATGCTTCGACCTTCAGTTGCAGGGCTACAAAACAGAAACGGAAGTGCCGGACGAGCTGCAGGAAAAACTCCCGCTCTTCATCGACATGGTGTTAATCGAAAATATCGTAGACGAGTTTGAATGTGCTGCCCGCGAAGGACAGGAACTTGACTATGAAGACATCGAGGACGCGGCAGAGTGTCTGATCAACGGGATTCCTTATGCAGAATTTAGAAAAGAGGAGGCATAACAATGACAATTCTAAGCAAAACAAAATACGAAGCTTCAATGGAAAATGCAACAAGAAAAAAACTGGCAACGATTGCCGAGAAAGCAGCTGAATTCCCTTTTCATGGTTATATTGAAGGTAAAGAATCAAACCTTGATCCGATCATTCAGTTTTTCCCAAAGTGGACTCCAAGAGAAGCCGACGGATTATGGTGTGCAGCGTTTGTATATTATTGCTGCCGACAAGCAGGATTTGAAATCCCCATCAGGCCGGATGAATGCAAGACCTGTCATCTGGCTGGCTGTATTGCCTGGGAAGAATTTACTCAAGGTGATATTCGCATAGAATACCACAAGGGAGAAGAAGGCTTTATTCCTGAAGTCGGCGATATCGTAATCTATGACAAAGTTTTTGAAAATCAGGAGCATGACCATATCGGCATAGTCATTGAAAACCGCGAGGATACGATTCTTGCTGCGGAAGGAAATATAAACAACAAATCAGGAATCATTGAGCGTCAGAAAGATGAACATATAAGAGCTTATATTAGAATTCCTGATGGTTACAAGTATTGATAAAGGGGAGGCGATTTGAATACAAATGTGGGAATAGAAAACGATCAGATTCGAATAAGAGATTTCAAAAGGGCAGATCTTCCCCTTATGCTCAAATGGCTGACGGATGACAGGGTGCTGGAATTCTATGAGGGACGGGATGTGCAATTCAACATGGAAACTTTGGCGGAACACTTTCTCGAAGAGATTCCCGACGGCTTTAGAATGATTATTGAATACAATGGCCAGGCAGTGGGCTACGGTCAGGCTTATCAACTGAGCGGAGAAATGTTTGAGGAATATGATTATCCGGATAGCGGTAAAGTTGTATTTGCTATGGATCAGTTTATCGGTGAGCCCGATTATTGGAACAGGGGAATTGGAACTGAGTTTCTGAAAATGATGGCTTCATATCTGAAAACTAACAAGGGTGCATCCTGCATACTTCTTGACCCGCATCAAAATAATCACAGGGCAATTCGCGCTTATGAAAAAGCAGGCTTTAAAATCATAAAGTCGCTTCCCAAACATGAACTCTTTGAAGAAAAAAAAGAAGACTGCTGGATGATGGAGAAAGTCTTGCAAACACTCGAGTTCAAAAAGTTCACAGATTTCCCAAGAGGCACAATGTACGACAAGTCAGGAGTAATAAAACTATGAAAATGAACACTAAACAAGACATCATTTTATTTGAAGAAATGGCCTCAAATGCTCATGTTGCGTTGAATATAATGCAGTATGATGGCTGTATATTAAAATTTTCGGATGAACATACAAATCGTGCTAACTCGGTTAGTATGATTTATCCATCGACAATCAGTGTAAACGAAAAAATTCAAAACTGCGAAAAGATCTATTCTGAACAAAATCTGCCATGCGTATTTAAACTTACGGATGGTGATGAACAAATGATGAAGCTTCTTATAGAACGTGGTTACAAGGAAGTTACCCCCTCTGATGTAATGGTTCGGGAAATAGACGATATAACTATGCCGGAGGGAGATATTACCTTCTACAATAAACCTCTTGAAGAATGGCTTTGTGCCTATTTTGAATATGAAGGATTTAGCCAGAAGAGCCAGGCAATATATAGACGCATGCTGGATAAGGTTTGCATCAAGGCTGATTATCTTGCAATAAGAGATCAGGGCAAGATTATAGCGCTTGCCTCTTCTGCAATGGAGCGTGGTTATCTGTTAATTCAAAATGTTGTAGTACACTCGGATTATAGAAGAAAAGGATATGGAAAAATGCTTTGCAAAGCCCTGATGTCAAAAGGGAAAAGCGATGGTGCTAAAAGGGCATGGCTTCAGGTGGTTCAGACTAACGAAGGAGCCTATAAACTTTATGACGGCCTTGGCTTTAAGAAGGTGTATACCTATAGATACTTAAAAAAGGAATAAATAAAGCTGATGATGAAATTATTTATGTGTATGCTTTTAAGGAGGAAAACTAGAT
>CAMNGG010000278.1 GCA_946537975.1 uncultured Treponema sp.
AGCCTCCTTTGCAGAGATATGACAATAATGCTCCATAAGGGCAATAACAAGGGAAAGCTTTTCTTTTGCATTTGGATCATCTTTTATCGCTTGTGGAAGCTTTTCATAAATCTGTTGCATTGCAGAATCGTAAAAACTGTCGTAGAGTTCTGCGACCTCTTTATCGGAATGACGCAAGCCTTCCAGTTCTTCATGAAAGGCGTAATATTGAATATGCAGCTTTTCAAAGGCTGTAAGTGCAGTTTCCAGATTTCCATCAAACAGAGCTGTTTCCTGCACCCCAGTTAATTGCTTTATATTCACAAAGGCATAAGTGAGAGCTTCAAGTAAAAGTTCTTTTTTGTTTTTAAAATAACGGTATGCAACTCCAGTAGAAAGACCTGCTTCTTTTGCAATCTGATCAACTGTAGTTGCATAATACCCTTGCTGTGTATACATTTTTAAGGCTGTTTGTAGAAGTTTTTCGCGAGTTTGAATAGCACGAGTTTGTATTATTTCTTTATCGGTTCGACGTTGTTTTGCACTCATTTTTTCTTAGGCTTTAAAACAAATCTTCTGAAAATATCTGCACCCATAATTCTAACATTTGCAGAATCGGCGGCTGTTTCCAAAATTCTAATTTCTTCTTCATTTAGACAGATTTTTGATGCATTAGCAAGAGCCTCAACTTGTTCTGGTTTTCGACAACCGCACATTGGAATTACTCCTTTTGTAGCACAAAAGGCCATAGCAACCTGAGGAACTTTTATTTTATGGGCTTCTGCAATTTTAATCATTTCTGCATAAACAGGAGCAAGCTTTTTAACTTTGCGCTTAAAAGTAAATTTCATTGTTGATGATTTTTTGATTCGAGGATCAACAAGCAATCCTTCTTCCAGAACTGCCCATCCCCAGAATAAAACATTATTTTGTTTACACCAGTCTAAAAGTCCATTATTTTCCCAATCACGGCAGATAATACTGTAATGATTTTGAACTCCGTAAAGAGGAATACCAGCTTCTTCCAAAATCTTCTTAGAGAGTTCACATTCTTCTTTTGTAAAATTTGAAACTCCAACATGTTTAATTTTGCCTTCATTATAGAGTTCAATAATTTCTGCAAGATGATCTTCTATATCCGTTGGAAGATGAAGCCAGTATATATCAACATCAGAACGCTTAAAATCTGCTAAATCCTTTTCCAGAGATTTTCGTACACAACCTTTTTTATAATGCGTAAATGGCGTATATTTTGCAGAAACAAATACATCCCCTGCTCCAAACTCCCCAAGCATTTTTTGAGCTTTCCCGAATCCATAATCACGAGCCATATCATAAAGAGGAATATCACAATCCTTTGCTTTATTCATGGCAGATTTTATAACTTCGTCAGAAACATAATTTCCTCGAATTGCTTTTCCATAAAGTTTTCCACCCCAGGCATTAGTTCCAATTACAGCTGTTGGATGCATTATATCCATCATTTTGCTCCTTACAGAATATTCTTATAAATGTGAGACTTTTCTCACTTTTATAAGATAATAAAATCTGTAATCTTTTGCAAGCATCAACATACTGGTCTACATTGAGTTACTCTTTTTTGATATCTTTTCTGCTTTTTTTATTTATTAAAAGAACAATTCCCAAAGAAAGGAAGTTTGAAAGCACAATTCTGATAATCTGAAGTTCATCAGTTCCAGTATTACTTACAACGTGAAGAAAGTTTCCAATAAAATTATTGAAAAAATGCTCAGAAAGACCAACCCAAAGTACACCAGTCATACTCACACAAGTTCCCCATTCAAGAGCAAGAATACCTGCCAGCACCACATATCCAACTGCAAAAATCACAGCCTGTCCAATAGACATCTGCCCGTCATAAACTCCCAGCACACACATCACAATATGCCAGATTCCAAACAAAAAGGCCTGAACATAGTTCCCAGTTCTAAAGCCCCAGCGTTCAGTCACAACTTTAAGAATAAAACCTCGGAACATACCTTCTTCCGCAAGCACATTTATGATATTCACAATCACACAGATAATAAGAGCCAGAGCAGAAAGTTTTACCTCGGAAGTAGCACCAGAAAGTCCGAAGTTAGTAATATAAACAGAAAGCCCAGGCTTTTTTCCCATTCCCGCAAGCAGAGCCATTTCAAGACCATAAGAAATTGCAAAGGTAAAAAGTCCAAGCCCAAAACCACAGCCAATATACTTCAGAGTATTTTTCCATTTAAGACCAATATCAGCAAGTTTAAGTCCGCAGAATTTCATTGCGACCAGAGTTGCAATAATACAGAAAATTTTTGTGATTACGTTGTCCGCAATAATTGTCTGGTCGGTACGAATAAATAAAAACTCAATGTATTTTACGATTGTAGTTACAAGAATAAGAATTGTGATAATGCGGATAATTTCTTTCTTTGATTTTGTGATTTGATTTTCCATATAAAACCCCATTATTTGGGCGCAGAATCTTCGTCCAAGACGCGTTCCCCCTTAATTGAAGTTCCGTTAAAACCGACAGTCCATCGTGACTGTCGGTTAGGAACATCCACAAAAGGGGGTGTGAGATTTATCGAGTCTTCGCTCACGCTCACCCTCCTCAGTCGCTCACAAAGTTCGCTCCCTGCGGTGGGCCGCTTCGCGGGGGCTCCATGCTTGGCGCGCATCTCAGCTCAGATTTTTAATTTTTTCCACCAGTTCTTCATCCAGAATATCCAGATTAAATGGTGCCATCATAGATGAAAATAATTTACACTTTCTCAAAATCTCTTCGCTCGGACATTCAAAAATCAGCGGATTAATCCAGAGGTTTACAAACAAAGCCAGTAGCTCCGAAAGCTCCTTTGGATACTCTGCTTTTATTGAACCATCCGCAATTCCCTGCTCGATAATCGGCCTTATAAAAAGAGGTGCAACTTCATCTTTCAGCTCAAGCAAAAGAGCATAAAGCATTTTCGGATTTTTTGAATAATCAACTCTACCGGCTGCCTTATAATTTGTGATTGCCTCTTCCAGCGATTTATTAAGAATAAGTGTAATTTTCTGCCGGCCGTTCAGTTGATCTGATTTTATAATCTCTTCGATTGCGTCATCAGAAGAAGCCGACATCTGGTAAATTACAGCCTGATAAATCTCCTCTTTGGACTTAAAATGACTGTAAATTGCGCCTTTTGTGAGTCCTCCAAGATTTTTGATAATGTCGTTGAGCGAGGTATTTTCATACCCCTTTTCCAGAAAAAGTTTTGCAGCTACCGAGATTATCAATTGTTCAGTTTTTTCCGGATACTTATTTCGTGACATACATACCAACGGTATCTAAGATTAATATACATACCAACGGTATGTTTGTCAAGAGAATTCTATAAAACATTAATTGCCCCCGACTTATATATTTTGATCTGATTATGAAACTTAGCATAAAAAAGATTTTGAATCATAAGCAAATTATATCATCAATCTGATCCATTTATCTCAAAAAATCCTTACATCAATTGAAATTGAATCTCTTGCCGTTGTAAAATAGTCTTCATGTTTGATTCTTCCCTGATTACCTATGCCGTGTCTCTTCATTTTTCGCAAAAGGTCAATGAAATTATTGTCTCAACCTTACAAGCCATTGCGGATGAAACAGAAAACTGCTTTATGATTGAAAACAAAATTCCGCCGCATATTACAATCGGAGCTTTTCATGCTGCCAGGGAAGAAGAAGCAAAACTGCTACAGCTTGTAGAAGACTTTGCGCGAGACCAGAAGGCTGGCTCAGTGCAGTTTAGCCAAGTCGGCGACTTCAACGGCAAAGTCCTTTTTTTGAAACCAGAAAAGAACCTCTTTCTTTCTGAGATAAACAATGCTTTGCACAACCTGCTGCTTCCAGAATTTGAAAAAGCAGAAAACGGTTACTATCTGCCGGATATCTGGTTCCCCCATACAACCCTTGCCACAAGATTGAATCAAAGCCAGTTTTCCGCAGCAGAAAAAATCGCAAAGCAAATCACTCTTCCACTGGAAGCTGCTATAGACGAGCTTGCAGTTTACCAGTGCTCTCCATTTTTGGAATTGAAGAAATATAAATTAAGCAGATAATCAGCGTAGTGCCTTATATTGTTGCTCCGCCAGATTTCTACTTCAACTCCGCAAGAATCGGCTCGATGTATTTTTTGTCGGAAATATCGTAGGAATGAGAAATCATCTGAGCCATATCTTTATCTTTCTCTGCAGCATCTTTTTTTGAAGTAAGAGATTTTGCCAGCATTTTCATTGCAAAACGGGAAAGAAAATTCATTTTGTCATAATTCAGGCCGCCCGGACAGTAAAAGGTCTTAACGCCTTTCCATTCTTCACCAGAAAAATTTCTTTCCATTGCAAGAGGAATATCAGGACTTTCTGCAGGACTTGCACCAACCATATAAACCATAATCTTTTTACTCTCAGAAGAAAGTTCTGCAATCTGATTTTTAAACCAGTTGAGTTTTGTAACTCCCCCAGCCATGCACCAGCCGCCAAAAATAATCGCATCATAATCAGAAAGTTTGATTTTTTTAGCCTGTTTGAATTCTACGCACTCTGCCCCACTCGCCTCGCTGATCCATTCTGCATACCGTTTTGTAAAACCTGTCTGACTTGTGTAAATTACAATTGCTTTCATTTTGATTCCTCCTAAGCTTGATTGCCTGCGACACCGCTCTCCCCGCCAGTCGCTCCTGTTAAATTTTTTTCCATTCAAATTATTAAATAAAAAGGATTCTGTGATAAGTTTTCTATCCTCTCAATTTGATTCTAACATAATATCCGCTCTGATCTTTATGATGAATGACACCACCATTTTTTAACATAACTTTAAGGCTGGCTGGGTTGTCAATGTTGCAGTGAAGATAGAGTTCATTTTCTGGAACAATTTTACGTGCTTTTTCTATTAAAAGCTTAAGCCCCTGAGTACAGTAACCAAGTCCGCGGTATTCTTTTTTAATGAATTGCCCAACGTGGCCGCTTCCATTTTCAAGTGCAGCATTCAGATGATGACGTAGCCGTAACTCCCCGACAATTTCGTGATTGGCACGGTCACAGGGATTTCCTTCATCACTCCAGAGAAAATAAAAAGTTTCCGGAACAAATCCCTCCAGCAGATTCTTACCAAGCGAAAAATCAATCATACGTGGCAAAGCTGTGGACTTAAACTCTTCAAAAGAAATCCCGTGATAATCATTTATAAATCCGTTTTCGTCCGCCGGTTCTGCAGTAACAAAGCCCCATTCTTTTTCGGTGTCTTCAAGGTTTGCGGGTTTAAGGTAAAGCATGTTGATTTCTCCTCATCAAATCAGCCCGTTAGAAACAAGATAAGTTTCCGGTGTTTGTACTATTAGAGATGCATTTTTGTAATCACGAAGGTTGCGGGTCAAAAGGATATTGATGCCATTTTCCTGAGAGGTATAATATTGAACGGCATCTTCATAATCTGCAAAGTCCGAATTGAGGGCTTTGTCTACAACTGCCTCTGATGAATCTATAATATGAACAAGGACCCGTAACTTTCGCAGAGCCTTTTTTGCTTCTTCATTTCCTAACTGTTTTCGGAGAATGTAAAAGGTATTTGCAAAAATCAGCGGACTTGTATAAAGCTCAAGTTTTTTCATTTCGGCAAAGGTAAAAAGTACAGCCGAAAAATGAAAATGAGGAAGACGCCTGGCAAGCAGATCAAGAATTACGTCTGTATCTACAAAAATCTTATTCATATTTTTGATCCAGATATGAAGCATAATCAGCTTTGAAATCGTAATTATCGTCCAGCTGAATAATCCCCGAAAGCTCATTTACAAGAGGACTGTATTTGAACTCTCCTTCCTGCTGCTGAAGTGTAAGTCCGTCAAAAAAATCTTCAACAATAGCCGAAAGTGAAGTTCCTATAGAAGAAACATACTTCTTTGCCCGTGAGATAGAGTCGTCTTTTAATTTTAGAGTTAGTTTTGTGTCCATGACAGCACCCTTGTACGTATATAATAATATTATTAGTACGTACTGTCAAATTTTAATTATCACTTTCTTTTAATTGTTTTCGCGATTCAATCCCCAACTTTTCAAAAATTGTAGACATATGGCGTTTTACTGTTTCGGTAGAAATGTAAAGTTCTTCTGCAATCTGGGCATTTGTGTAGCCTTTTGCTGCCAGGCGGGCAACTTCTTTTTCGCGGCGGGAAAGAGGAGCAAATTTATCTTCTATATTAAATGGCTCCTCCGAATCCTTTTTATTTTTTGGGGAGAATGGATAAAGAATCAGCTTAGCCAAA
>CAMNGG010000279.1 GCA_946537975.1 uncultured Treponema sp.
TCATTACCACTGCGAGCCAAAGGATTCAGAAGTGCCATACTTTTTAGCACAGGAACTGATTCCCGGCTACCTCAATGGAATTGAAGCAACTTACACTCCCCCAAAAGGATACTTCGTTGCCGAAGAAAATCCCGAGGACTTTACAAAATATGAAGCAGAATTTCCTTACAAGGAAAAACTGGTTCTGCCCGGTCAGCTAGGATAAATTAAATGTCCGCAGATTGCATTTGCCTTCTGCGGACATTTATATTATTTTATAATCAGGAAACACTATGACAAGCATTTTGATAAAAGACACAACCCGTGAACAAAGGGAACAGATTGTACGCGAATCTCTTGGCGATGATTACGATGTTGGCTGCGGTTATGAATCTACAGGAATAAACTATCAGCTTTATATCGACGGAATCAAGGAACTGCGCGAGCTGAACATGGAAGCAAACTGCGGTTTTGAAGTTGCTCATCCGGAAGAAAGAAAATCCGGTTGCAATATGATTTAGGAAAAGGAAACAAAAATGGTAAAACACATAATTTTATGGACATTAAAAGAAATGAGCGATTCTGAAAAAAAATCTGTAAAAGCCGGAATCAAGGAGGGTCTGGAAAGTCTTAAAGGAAAAATCCCGGGACTTGTAGACATCAAAGTAAATACAAGCGGCCGCCTCCCCTCCTCTACTGCTGACCTGATGCTGGATTCCACTTTTGAATCTGAAGAAGCCCTTAAAGGCTATTCAAAGCACCCAGAGCATGTAGCCGTAGCAGACAGCAAGGTTCGCCCATTCACAGCAAGCCGTGCCTGCCTGGATTTTGAAATATAGTCTATTTTTGAACAAGAGCATAACTCTTTTTTGTGAGTTCACACAGTTTTTCAAAGTCTGTCACGGCCGTAAGCAGAACTGTACTCCAGTATTTTTTGTTCATGTGATATGCCGGGAAGATTGATTTTTTATCTGTGATTGCTTCGACATTTTCCGCCTTCAGATTCACAACCCAGACCGGTTCATCACTTTTAAATCCAAGATTCTTAAACTTGATTTGCATTATAAGAGCAAACCACTTGTTATTCGGACAGCGATAAACTGTGCTGCGGTCATATGGTTCTGCTGCCCAGGGATTATCTCCCGGCGCATTAAAATATGAATGCAGAAAATCAACATACTTTTCTTTGATATCCTGGCAGAGAAAACATTTATCCCGGATTTCTTCAATTACATCCTGAACTTCGCTGCGAATCTGGCCGACAAAAGCGCCCTGCGCAGAAACTACATTAAAGAGCACATACTTTTCATTGGTCGCACTCTCAAAAACATCAGCTGTGAGAGTTTTGTCTGAAAGATTTATTTCTGCATAAAACTGACCGCCAGCGATTTCTTTCTTAAGCGCAAAATCGTCGCCTGCTTCTGAAAATCCAAAAGCAAGCAGTTTTTCTTTCTGAGGAACTGATGTATTTAAGATATAACTGTAATCCATTTTATTCTGCTTTTATTCTTCGTGCACCCAGTATTCGTGGCAGTCCGGAGTTCGGTCAATAAGAAAGGCATTATACAACTCACGTCGCAAAAGAGAATGATCTCCAAACGAATGCCAGCGTTTCAGAATCATATTAACCTCAAGCTCAGAATATCGTTTCCCTTTCTCAAACTTAGTAATAAGATATTCCAGCACTGCCCTCTTCTCTTCCTTTTTCTTTGGCCATCGGATAATAATACCGTCTGCATTTTTGATTGATTTTAAAATCTCTTCACTTTCTGAAATAGTCATAAGAAGATTGTAATGCGCTTGAATGTAGTTTTCAACATATGTAACAGTTTGGTTATCTTAATAATCTTTAATTTTTCTTTATTTCTTCATATTTTCTTTATATCTATAGATTTTCTATAAATCTATAGATCTTCTTTATTTTTTCTTTACTTATTCTTTATAATTTCTATTCATTTTCTACATTTCTAGAAAAAAACTACATATCTTTAATTAAAGAAATAAAGAATTTAAGATATGTAACAGTTTTGTTATCCAATCCCAATACATATTTCTTAATATGTAACAGTTTTGTTATCCGGAATAATACGACCATGAATTTTGATTCTGTCAATGACAAAATCAAACGTTTTAGACGCCTTTTTTCTTGTTTTTTCAAGAAATTTGAGAATTTTACTCTAAAAATACCCTTTTTTTATGGAATTTCACAGTTATTCAGAAATATGTAACAGTTTTGTTATCCACAGGCAATACACTTTGCGTAATATGTAACAGTTCTGTTATCTCAATTTTTCAGTTGTAACACTTCTGTTATCTTAGAAAATCTTTGATCTTCCTTTCTTTATTTCCGATCTTATCTTCTTTTGTTTCAATTTTCGTTCTTTACTGGCTCTTGTTGGCTTTGTTGCTTTTCTTTTCTTAGGAATTATCAGTGCCTGGAGAATTCTATTCTCCAGCCTTTCGAGGGCAATCTTTCTGTTCATTTCCTGAAAGCGTTCGTCATCTACATTCAAATAAAGACAATCTTCTGCATTTATAATTGCTGCAAGTTTAGTTCTGAGCCGGATTCTTTCCGCTTCAGTAAGGCCTCCAATAGACGAAACCGGAAGCTGCAGGCATACTTTCGTATTAACTTTATTTACATTCTGGCCGCCGTTTCCACCACTTCTTGCAAAGGTCATTTGAGAATTATTTATGATGGATTCATGCAATTTCTGTCTATTCATTTCAGTGAAATTATAGCATAAAAAAGCCTCATATAAACCACGCAAATAACGGGCCGTAGAGCGATTTTACCCCCTAATCGATAAATTACACGTTTTTCTCAAAAAAGCCTCTCAGAATCAATCCTAGAGCGCTTTTAGAAAGATTAGATAAAATCTAATCTTTCTAATCTAATATATTAGATTGTTTAGATTGCTTCTAATCTTTTATATTAATATCGTGATTAGATTTTATATTAGTTTTCTAATCTTTCTTTATAGAAATCTAATTTTCTTTAGAAAAAAGTGTTGCATTTTTCTAAAAAATATGATTAGATTTAAAATATAAGAAAAAACATAGATTTTTGAGGTGGGAAATGAAAAAAATCGCAGTTGCCATTCAAAAAGGTGGCGTAGGAAAAACAACAATCAGTTTGTCACTTGGAGCTGAACTTGCAAATGCTGGAAAGAAAGTTCTTTTGATTGATGCTGATCCTCAGGGTAACTCAACAGGTACTCTTCTTGAATCATTTGAACATGAACTGGCAGAAGCTCTCTATGGAGATGTAACTGTTGATCAGGCCATTACCCAGACAGAAATAAAAAATCTTTTTATCATGCCAACCAATTCTCTCGAAAGAAAAGGAAGCCGTTCGCTTAAAACTTATCGTTCAAGCGAAGCAGCAAAAGAGCCTTTTATTTTCGTAGACCTCTGCGAAGAAGTTGAAAAACTTGGTTTTGATTATTGTATTTTCGATACCTCCCCTGCTTTTGATGCTTTTGAGGAAGATATCATGACGGCTTCTGATGAAGTAATTGTTGTAATCAAAGCAGATGCTTATTCTCAGGACGGATTACAGATTTTCAAAAATAACCTGGATAGCTTTAAGAAAAGAAAACGTGTATCTAATCCAAAGTTCGAAACAATCGTTCTTAATGAGATTAACCGTTCAATTAAACTCACAGATATCATCACAGAAGGCCTTAATGCAGGTGATTTCAAGGTAGTTTATGTTCCTGTAGACCAGGATTTCAAATATGCAACCATTGCACGTCAGATAATTCAGCAGAGAGGTGGAAAAAAAGAAACTCTCGATGCCCTTAAAAAACTAAAAGATTTAGTAAAATAATCGGAGCGTAAAATGCCAATTGCAAAGAAAAAAGATATAAAAAAAGATATTCCTCAGGAATTCCTTAATCAAATGAAATCAAATCTTTCTAGGACTGTTACACCAGTTGAAGAAGATATTCCGGAACCAGAAGTTGTAAAACCGTTAGTTGAGCAAAAAATGGCTCCAATAGCCACTGTAACGAAGCCTGCACCAGTAAAAGACAAATATGCTGACGTAATGAATGTAAGGCTGTCTAAAGGCCGTAGAAACGAAATTAAAGCCTTCTGTACCAATTGCGGAGTAACTGTAACACAATATATTGAATCTTCTTTTGAGTTCCTTGCCAAAGAAGTAGCTGCTGGAAATATTGTAATTTCAAAAGGTGGAATTACAAAGATTTCGAATTAATAAAGTTCTCACGGGGTGGAGACATGGGAAAACGTATAAAGCAGAATAATGAGTTATTTCCAATAGATAATTCATCAAATGAATTATTTGGAGCTCTCGAAAAAGATGATGGGAAAAAACAGTTAAAATTAAGTTTTATTCCAAGCTTTTTCACAACAGCATCATTACCTTTTAAGAATATAAATAAAAAAGAATTTGTTCGCAGAGCCAGTAATGGTATATCACTTTATTTAAACTCACCAACAAATGTACCTTTCGGTAAATATGGGCGACTCTTATTGAGTGTATTTACAACTCATGCAGTCCTTTCAAAAGAAAAGGATTCTGCTGTTTTAATTGAGTTCAATTCCATGGCAGAACTTTTAAGAGAAATGCAGCTTCCTCGTCAGAGAGGAAAAGACATTCAGGAACAACTTGAATGTTTTAAGAGAGCTACATTTTCTTTTGAACAGAAAAAAGAAGAGCAGGTACAGGGACACTTATTCAAAGATCTTTATGAACCTGGGGAAAAACTTCCAAAGGGAGATGTAACAGTAAAGACAACTCGAACTGCAACAATTTTGTTTACAGAAGGAGTTGAGTATCAGGAAGTTTTTGATGGAACTACAAAGAATCCCAGAATCGGAACTTTTAAAATTGTTCTATCAGCAAACTTTGCGTCCTTTTGTCAGCAGCATGCTGTGCCTATTAATTACACAGTTTATAAGGACATATCGAGTCCTGTTGGAAAAGATATCTATGCTTGGCTTGTTTACAGAAATAATGGATTATCAGAAGATAAACCTGTATTTGTTCCTCGGGATAGGCTTGTTGAACAATTTATGCCAGTAGCAGAAGATTCAGACCGCAAAATTGCAAATGTAAATTACAGCCGAATTATTGATCAGATAAAAGAGATTAAAGAAAAATATTATCCTGAATTAAAAGTAACAATTGATTCAGGAGGAACAGGAATTACCTTATACAAAAGTCCAACTCCTGTTTTACAGGATGATGTAAGATATGCTCTTATATCTTCTTCATTATCATAATTATAGATGTAACAGTGTGGTTATCTATATGATGTTGATATGTAACAGTTCTGTTATCTTTTTTTGAGATATCCACATTTTCAACATTACTATTACTAGTTAATAAATTTATTATTAGTTAATTATTAGATATAATGGTAGAAATAACGAAACTGTGACAAGTAGATAACCACAATGTTACAGGCCTAAAAACATTGCAACATTTCTTCTATATATGTCATGTAAAGGCCATCTTTTCACGATAACAAGACTGTTACAATAAGCGGGAGTTATCCACATCAAATTGTGGATGAATATAACCAAACTGTTACATCTATAGATAACAAGATTGTTACATATAAAGCCACTATCCAGCATCATAATATTACAGATTTTTCACCTTGTATATTCCTCAAAAAAGCACCGAAAACGTTTGATTTTGTCAATGACATAATCAAAATTCAAGTTTTGAGTTATTCTGGATAACAAAACTGTTACATATAGTACAAGGGCTACTTCTTTGGATAACAGAACTGTTACATAGTATGCAATGTGTATTGCCGGTGGATAACAAAACTGTTACATGTGTTTATGAACGACGGATATACAAGAAAAGAAATCTATGAACGACAGATCTACAAAAAAAAATTTATATGACTACTTAAGTACGCTGATTTTTTAGGCTATCAAATTTACGGTATATAACTACTAAAGTACGAAAATTTCAATGATTTTTTGTTTGATATAACTACCAGAGTACGCTTTTTTTCATGAATTTTTATCAAATGACTACTAAGGTACGCAATGGATATGACTACCAAAGTACGCAATATAACTACCTGAAATGCTTATGAACGACAGATATACAAGATCTGGAGATAGTATCAAATAGAGAGTATGAACGACGTAAGTACAAGGAAAAAAGAGTATATGAACGTCGTATGTACAATAAAATAAGGGCAATGAACGACGCAGGTACAAAAATAAGTTATTCTATGGACGACGGATATACAAGGATAAGAAAGTCTATGAACGACAAAAATACAAAATAAAAATTTATATGACTACCAAGGTACGCATATTGATATTATAATATAACCATGTCTTTTAAGATTGAGCGAAACGACATTACAAAAGTTCACACAGATGCAATTGTTAATACTGCGAATCCGTTTCCGAGAGTAGGGCGGGGGACTGATACTGCTGTTTATAATGCGGCGGGTAGGGAAGAGCTTTTGAAGGCCCGTAAGGAAATCGGGGTGATTGAACCCGGGTATTCTGTTTCTACAAAATCTTTTAATCTTAAGAGAAACGGAATCAAATATATAATTCATACGGTTGGCTGCATGTATGATGCAGATAAGCCGGAGACGGTTCAGAACCTCAGAAACTGTTATTCTTCCTCTCTGAAAATTGCAAAAGATCTTGGCTGTAAGAGCGTGGCGATTCCGCTTCTGGCTACAGGATTTTATGGATTTCCAAAAGAGCTTGGGCTTAAAATTGCAGTTGATGAAATCAGTTCATTTCTGCTTGAAAATGAAATTGATGTGACGCTTGTTGTTTATGATGCAAAGTCTTACATGATTTCTGAAAAGCTTTTTGATGATATTCAGAACTTCCTTGATGAAAATTTGAAAGGGGAAGAGGACGGCGTTTTTGGCTCGTATGATGATGAAAATTTCTTCAGGCAAACTCTGCAACGTCATTTTGATGAAGAATATTCTGCAGAGCTGAACGAAAGTTCGGCCAGAACTTCAGAGCCTGCAGAATATAACAGGGCTGCGTCCAGAACTCGCGAGCCGGTTGAATTAAACAGAACAGTTACCAGTGCATGTGAGCCAATTCTTGGTGAACCAGCACATAAAATATATCTTCCGAAATTTAAACCATATAAAGCTCGTGACATCTCTCCAATTGATGTTGATGCATTCATAAAGCAGAGTGGGGCAAGTCTTAATTTTCAGAACACCCTGCAGCAGCTGATCGCGGACCGCAAACTTGAAAACGCAACTGTTTACAAAAAAGCCTGCATCGACAAAAAGTTCTTTTCTAAGATTATCAGCAACAAGGATTATGTGCCAAAAAAACAGGCTGTAATGGCCTTAGGATTGGCTCTGGAGCTTCCGTTGCAAGAGTTTGAGAAATTTCTCGCCAGTGCCGGTTACGCCTTTATGCCGTCGAGCAAGTTTGATCTTATTGTGAAATACTGTGTCATGAATCAGATTTATAATCTGGTTGAAGTGGATATCATTCTTGATTCACACGGATTAAATTGTTTTGCTCCTGAATAAACATTCGCCAAAAAGGCGACCTTCCGTGGACGTAAATTCCTTATCATGAAGTCACAGTGTCGGACAGCGGCACAAGGAGATGACTATGAAAAAGGGACTTACAGAAATTGTTTTTATTCTGGACAAGAGCGGTTCGATGTGCGGACTTGAGGCAGACACAATCGGCGGTTATAACTCATTCCTGGAGCGTCAGAAAAAAGAGGAAGGCGAGGCTTATGTTTCGACTGTTCTTTTTAGTGATAGAAGCCATGTCATTCATGATCGTGTTCCGATTGAAAAAATTGAGCCGATGACGGACAAGCAGTATTATGTTGACGGCTGTACGGCTTTGCTGGATGCTATGGGTGATGCGATTCATCATATAGGAAATGTTCATAAATATGCGCGCGAGGAAGACCGTCCTGAAAAGACAATTTTTGTGATTACAACTGACGGCCAGGAAAATGCCAGCTCGGAATACTCTTATGAAAAAATCCAGAAGCTGGTAAAACGTCAGACAGAAAAATACGGATGGGAGTTTATTTTTCTTGGTGCGAATATCGATGCATTTTCTGAAGCAGAGAGGCTTGGCATCCGTCGTGATAGGGCAGTGCGCTATGAGTGTGATTCAGTTGGAACAGCTCTGAATTTTTCTGTGCTCAGCGAAACTATATGTGGAGTGAGAAAGGGAAAGAAAATGAAAGCAAACTGGAGTGCAGATATTACTGAGCATTATAATAAAACTAACGAACGATAGTAAGTTTATAAAAAGGAGACTAGCAAAATGTTTGGAGCAATTTTAGGTGATATAATTGGTCAGCCATACGAGTTTGACCGTGGACATAAGACAAAGGAA
>CAMNGG010000280.1 GCA_946537975.1 uncultured Treponema sp.
CGAAGGCTCTTATTAACCTGAGGAGCCGCAAGGCCTACGCCGTTTGCTTCAATCATTGTTTCAATCATATCGTCAGCAAGCTTTCTGATTTCGTCATTTACTTCGGCAACAGGTTCTGCCTTCTGGCGCAAAATCTCTTCGCCAAGCTTTGTTATATCAAGAATCATTTTTCACCTCTTATGCGGGCCGCACGGGCATGACCTGCAAGACCTTCTGAATCTCCAAGATATCCGGCTGCCGCTGTAGATTTAAGAGTTCCCGGCTTGCCCTTTTCGGCACGCAGAGTTGTAACCGTTTTGAGGAACATTCTTACGCTGAGGCCACCTGTATAGTGAGCCGCTCCCGAAGTTGGAAGTGTGTGATTAAGACCAGCTGCATAATCACCAAGAACCTCTGCTGAATAGTGACCTATAAAGAGAGAGCCGTAGTTGTGAACTGCCTTTACAATCTTATCGCGGAGAGACCCCTTATCCAGCGCAATTTCAAGATGCTCAGGAGCCTTCCTATTTGCAATTTCGATTGCTTCTTCGAGTTTTTCTACAATTATGATTTTTCCAAAATTATCAATACTCTGGCGGGCAACAGCTTTTGTTGTAAGAGTCTCCAGCTGATTTTCAATCGCCTCGCTTACCTTTGAAGCAAAATCCATATCATCAGTTATAAGCACAGGCTGAGCGACAATATCGTGTTCTGCCTGTGCAAGAAGGTCTGCGGCAACCCATTCAGCCTTAGCTGATTTATCCGCAATAATCATTACCTCTGTAGGGCCCGCAACAAAGTCAATTCCAACATTTCCGTAAACAGCTTTTTTAGCGGCGGCTACAAACTTATTACCAGGACCAACAATAACATCAACCTTAGGAAGGCTTTCTGTTCCAAAAGCCATAGCACCGATTGCCTGAGAGCCTCCTACTGCATAAAGGTGATTTACACCACAGATATAAGCGGCAGCCATAATTCCTTCATCAGCATAAGGTTTACCGCCTACAAAAGCTTTGCCTGGAATTCCGCTTCCGGTTTTTCCTGCTGCAAGCTTGTCGTCCGGGTGAACACGTGGCGGTGTACACATAATTACATTTGGAACACCAGCCGCAACTGCAGGAGTTACGGTCATAATTACTGTGGAAACAAGAGGAAAACGTCCGGCAGGTACATAGCAGCCGGCTACATCAACAGGGATTGTTTTCTGGCCTGTAAAAAGCCCCGGTTCAAGTTCTTCTTCAAAATCCTTAAAAGATTTTTTCTGAAGCTTTGCGAAGCGGAGTGCCAGGTCGTGAGAATAAACGATTGCATCATAAACATCTCGTTTTTCTATTCTGAGCTTTTCGGCGGCAGCTTTGAGTTCCTCCTGTGGAACCTCAAACTGGGCTGGAACAGCGACATCAAACTTCTGACCATAAAGACGAAGTGCCGCATCACCGCGCTTCTGAACTTCTTCAAGTACAGAGGTTACTACTTCGTTAGAATCATCAAAATCCCGCCCCTTAAAAAACTCGGGCTCGACTTCGTTATATTTTTGTATTTTAATCATTGCTTATTTCTCCTTGTGACGACGATCTAACTCGTCGTAAACATCTTTCCAGGTTACGCCTTCCTTATACATCAGTACATTTACAAAATAGATAAGATCGGCTGCTTCCCAGATAACTTCGTCGCGGCTGTCTGCCTCGCAAAGCTCCTCTGCTTCTTCTTCAACCTTTTCGCGAACACGCTTTGCATCCAGGGTTGCGGTGTAGCTTCCCGGCTTTGGATTCGCAAAACGGTCTGCAATAATATTGTAAAGACGGCCCATGCTTGATTTTTCGCCTGGATCACTTGTAAAGCAGGTCCAGCTTCCGGTATGGCAGCTAGGTCCGGTTGGCAAAACAGTTGCTAAGATACAGTCGCGGTCGCAGTCGGCACGCATGCGTACTAACTGCAAAAAGTTTCCGCTTGTCTCACCCTTTGTCCAAAGCTCGTTGCGGGAACGGCTCCAGAAGGTAAGCTTACCGCATTCAAAGCTCTTTCTAACAGCCTGCTCATTTGCAAACCCCTGCATAAGCACGTCTCCGTTTACACTCTGTGCAATCACAGGAATCAAAGGCATTTTGTCAAAATCAAGGCAGGCAAGGAAAGAATCTGTAAGATTAACCTTATTTGTATACAAGGCCATTCCAAGCTGAACATCACAGTGAAGCTTTTCAAGCTCGCGGATTTCTTCAACCGAAGAGATACCACCCGCAGCAACTACGCGGCAATGGACTGCCTCTCGCAGCTGACGGACATAATCCATATTAGTTCCCTGCATGCAGCCTTCTTTTTCAACGCAGGTAAAAAGAAGCTCAGAACAGAACTTTTCAGCCTGCCTGGCACCTTCAATCAAAGGAATATCTACAGTTTCGGTCCAGCCCTTTACGGCAATTTTACCGTTTATTGCGTCTACCGAAATAATGATTCTGTCTTTACCGATTGCAGCAGCAAGTTCGTTCAAAAAGTCTTCATTCAAAACCGACTCGCCAGGCTGAGGATCAGCTTTCCAGGCGCTTGAACCGATAATAACTTTTTCTGCACCAAGACTTATAAGCTCGCGGGCGCGTTTAACTGTACGGATTCCACCGCCGGTACGAACGTTTCCATGATGGAGAAGTGATTTTAAAAGAGGGGTATTAACAGTGTTTCCCTTTGCATCAACATTTCCAAGAGCTGCATCAAGATCAATTACAGCAACCTCGCCATACATGTCAAACTGGCTGATAAGTGCATCAGCGTCATCACGCTGCAAAACCAGTTCCTTGCCGTTCTTAAGCTGAACGACATGTCCGTTTTTCAAATCAATAGAAGCTATTACCATAGTGTGATATTACCAAATTTTCAGACTTTATACAAATAAATTAATATATAGAAGATATCTGCTAAAGAACGCCGCTAATA
>CAMNGG010000281.1 GCA_946537975.1 uncultured Treponema sp.
CAAAAAGCTAAAATCATAAATTTTTTATGTTTCATAAATACTCCTCGCGATTTATTCAATCGAATGCTGTGATATTGCTACAGACAGGAGTAACAAACAATAAATATTAGTTTACATTTATGATACTTTTCGTAACGTCAGGAGATTTTGGAAAATCTATTTTTATTGTTAATATAGCCCACTTGTAAGCTGATATGGGCGCATTTTTGCTTTGCAAAAACCAGGCTAATTCTGGGTTTCGCTTTGCTCCTTTACTTTATAAATCTCAGTAAAAAATCAATTGCGCCAATGATTACAAATCCATTTTCGTCCAAGTTTTCGTTCACATTCTGCCCGGTTACAATGATTTTCCTAACCTGATCATTCAACTGCAGGAACGGCCTTACTTCTCTTGCTCGAGTCGTCGTATCTGCTAAGCTCGCACAAACCTGAATATAAAACTGATTTGTTCCTCTTTTTGCAAAAAAATCAACCTCACTGGTCTTGCGGACGGACTTTCCGTTCTTATCTTTAGTCACTGTGTCAAAAGTTCCAATATTCACCGAGTAACCGTTATAAATCAGCTCGTTGTAAACAATATTTTCGAGCATTTGTCCCTCGTCAGGGAAAGCGAAATTTAACCGTGCGTTGCGAAGCCCTGTGTCAAGAAAATAATATTTCCTGAGAGCTCCAATTTCGGTTCTGCCCTTCAGGTCATATCTTTTTGCTTCCTGAATCAAAAATGAATCTATAAAGTAGCCGATATATTTTTCCACTGTCAGTTTGTTGATTTTTTCTTTTTTTACAGATTGGAATGTATTTGCGATTTTTTCGGCATTTATAAGCTGACCTGTCAGCGAGCTTATCAAATTGCATAATTCATCAAGAGAAGAAGTTTTCTTTAGTTTATTACGTTCAATAATGTCCTTGAAATAGGTCATCTCAAAAAGATTTTTTAGATAATCCTTTTTTTCGCTTTCTGATTTTAAGACTGCAAGGGGAAGCCCGCCAAACTGCATGTATTCGAGCAAGGCATCTGTCTTTGAGCCGCCTTTGTATTCTGAAAATTCTTCGAACGATAGAGGTTTCAGCTGAATGTTTACGGCTTTATCCCTGAACTCTGTTATGATGTCGGAGGAAAGCATTTTTGAATTGGAGCCAGTCACGTACAGATCGATATTTTTTTCCCTTGAAAGTCCAAGGATGACATCAACAAAAGAGATAATCTGTTCATCGTCTTTTTTAGCAGGAATATGCTTTCCTTCTGTCAACGCAGGATTTATAATGGGAAATATTTTCTGAACCTCGTCCAAAAATACATAACACTTTTTTTTTCCGGCACAAAACTTTCTAACATATTCGCCGAGTACAAGTGGGTCACGGTATAAAATGTTTCTGTCATCATCAAGCTCAAGAATCAAAATGTCATTTTCATTTACGGAGTTTTCAAGCAGATAGGTCTTGTAAATTTCTTTGAGAAGATATGATTTTCCGCACCTTCTGATTCCTGTAATAACTTTCGGAAAGCCGTTATCCCTGTTTTTTATTAAAAGATTTAAGTATTTATTGCGCCTAATCATAAAACACCTTTTTTGTAGAATTCTACAATTTTAGTTATTACACAAAAAAAAATAACAAGCAATAGCGAAATATCTTTTTTTGTAGAATTCTACAATTTTAGTTATTATGTAAAAAGAATAACAATCAACTTTTGTAGATGTTGACATACAGTAGAATCTTATTCAGTATCGCTCTATTATTATTTTTTCGGCAACTTCTTTAATCGAAAAATTACTTGTATCGAGTGTATTGTCCAGCTTGGCAAAATAGGGGAGTGAATCTGAGCTGATTTTAAGCCAGTCATCTGTTCGCCATGGGCAGGCTTTGTCATTCTGCCAGCGGTCAGTTAAGGAACAGATTGCTATGGAGAGAAAACTTGTAATATAAAGTCTCCTGTCGTATTATTATTTATATGACAGACTCGCTTAACTTCGATTATGATAAATATGAAGCAGAAACAATAGAAAAACTTCTTACACGCGTAAAAGAATGCAATCGCGATAAGGCAAAAGAACTCATCTATCATTGTATCTATGACAACATCATAACTTTGGATCTATTAGATATTGATGACTGCTTTTCAGATGCTGCTGAAATTGAATATCTGGAATTTGCCGATATTCAGACAGCAGAATCTCTTCTTTCCAATCGTGGAGCAATAAAAGATCTGCTTCTTGTAATTTCATCTGGACAAAATGATGAACTGACATTGCTTGAAGTTCAGGACTGTTTGATTCGCATAGAATCTGCTTCCGGGCAGAGATTTGAGCCAGACAAATTAATCTGGAGTCAGGCTCAAGAATCTCCTGTCGGATATCTGCAAATGTTAGTTCAGTTCTAAATTTCTAGACCGCAAATCCCATTCGCTTTACTGGTTCGGTAGCTGCATTCAGTTTTTCTACCTTGCACATTTCTACGATGTCGGAGAAGGCTGGTCGCTTACCAGATATTATTTCTTTCATTTCTGCTTTGCGCACGATGTTGTCAATTTCGCCGCCAGACAGGTTGTATTTTATGGCAAGTTCTTCTGCCTGTGTTGGGGACATCCATTTCATCTTGTTCTTCCAGATTGCCTTTTTTGCTTCGACAGACGGATTTTCAAAATGAATTTTAAATAGAAAGCGGCGTTCAAAAGCAGGATCCAGATTATCAATTAAGTTTGTAGTCGCAATCAAAATGCCTTCAAGTTTTTCCATCTCTTCAAGAATGATGTTCTGAATTGCATTTTCTGTCTGAGCTGTATTTGAGTAGGAGATATCTTTTCGTTTGCTGAAAACTGCATCACATTCATTGAAGAGCAGAATTGGAATTCGGCCGCCTTTAATCTTTTTCATCTTTTCGCAGAGGTTCTTGTAGTCTGTAAATACCTCTTTTATTTTCTTTTCGCTTTCACCGAACCATGCACTTTTTGTTGATGAAATATCTACATGCATGATTGAACGGCCCGTTTTTTTTGCCAACTGATAAACTGTTTCAGTTTTTCCGCAGCCAGGAGCTCCGTGAAGAAGGACTGTAATTCCGCAGGGAAGACCTTTTTCTGTAAGCTTTTTTTGAATCTGACGGAATTTTGTCTGAGTCAGTGATTGTGTAAGGTTATCAATCTGTTTTTGATTTTCTTCGCTGTAGAAGAGTTTCTTCGTAAATATGTCCTGTGGCTTTTTGAGTTTTTTATCATCTACTTTTGCAGAATACAGTTCATAGTCTTCATCAAGGAAAAACTTTTTTCCCTTTTCGGTAAGAGTGACTTTTGAATCAATCAGATTTCCTTTTTCTGTAAATTTTATAAATCCATTTGTCATAAGAATATGTTCTTCATCAAAGAACTTTCTTGCAATTATGAAGCGATCTGAATCATCATAAATATCATCGATAGTTGAACAGAGGCAGGATGGTAAACCGCTTATGCTGTCATTGCATAAATCATAAAACATAAAACGACTTTTACTGTCGCTGATTAATTCACGGCATCGGATTATAAAAGGAATTGTATCGTTACTGTCTTCGTATTCCTTAAGCTGACACACAAGGTCATCGGTCGAATTCTCTGTGTACTTATTGTTCTCATAAAGATTTGCAGCTTTTGCAACAAAGTCAATGTAATTTGTTTCTTTTTTAAGATTGTGAGAAAGAACTTCATTATTCAAAACAGTTTTAATAACTTCTTTTGAAACAGAGAATGTTGACTTTGAATCTGTAAAATCGATAAGACCTTTTTGTCGGAGTGCAACAAAATCTGGATACATAGCGGCAACTTTTAAAACATTTACAGAAAGGAAATCAGCCAGTTCACTTGGATATATCTGATTGTTATTGCGGAAGTGCTGGTAAATTGCGAAACACAAGATACAGGTCTGATTTTCGTTTGTGTTGAAATATTCATTCATGCGTAAAAGGGTAGTCTGATAGAGTGTTGTTCGTTCTGGATGCAGCCCACACTCTACAATAGAATCACAGATTGTGTTGATGTTAGATAAAACATTCCATTTTGTTTTGTTTGTGATTGTTGTCGAATTGTTCATGAAATCTCCTTCCGTATTTATTGCGGATATTGAAATTATATGTCCGTATGAAAAACAATTATGCACTAACTTTTTTTAGCGCCATTTAAATCCGTAGTCTGTAAAAAGTTTTACGACTTCATCAAAGCAAAGGTTATCAGGAATCTTCTTCCATTTTTCAATAGCTTTTTCCATAAGCTGATTATCAGCCAAATGAAAAACAATCGTATTAATGCCCAGTACATCTGCAACATAAATCTGCGAAAGATAAATAAGTTCCTTGTTGTTACGAAAGTTACCGCAGCCCCAGTTTCCTGTATGGATTTCTGTGAGTGGAACTTTGTCTTTTATACCGCGTCTTTTGATTCCGCCAAAGCCCGCAAAAAGAGTGAGCAGCAGGAAGATAATTTCCTTTTCCTTGTAAAGGCCATCGCCTCTGTAAGGAGCCATCATTGAAATTACGTTGTTGGTTTTATCCCAGGTAATCATTTTAATTTGTCCATTACAAAGACTTACCCATTGGGGAACTCCTTCAAAGAGAATTGGAGTAAGAATAGTGACAGGTCCATTTTTGTGAAGAAGAGATGAGTCTGTGATTCTGCTTTGGTCAAGAAAAAGACTTGCCTTATGGAGCAAGGGCATTTCCATTATCATCGCCGCTTCCTGACTGCGGGCTTCGCTTCCCCATTCTGTAAAAGCTTTTTCTGAGGCAAAATTCATCTGCCAGATTTTTGTGCCAGAAGAAGTTTTTCCAATTGGGCTTTCCAAATCAGCCATTCCGTAATCATAGCCATGCTCGCAAAAAGAAAGTTGTACTCCATGTTTTGTCAGGCATTTTCTCTGTATGTTTGCAGATTCCGGAAAAACGTATTTCGAAATTCTGACAAGTCCATGCTGATTTTTATGAAAATACTTTGCCTCTTCATAAATTTCTTTTTTCTTTTGATTTTCAAACTCTTCATCCGGGAAAAGTTTTTCGTCCATCAGCTGCTGAACTTTTACAGAAGTGAATACCATTTCTTTTGATAGTTTTAGAGCCAAGTTATTCATAAGACAAAAAATAACTCCTAAAATTCAAATCGTCAACCATGTCCGTACATATGACTAGGGGATTAATCTCACTTTTTAAAGTCCCCTAACTTGCCAAATTTCAGTTTCGGTTTTATCTTTGCTTTTGCCGGCAACAAATGAACGCTTTGGAGGATAAAGCTAATTATGAGAACAATAAGAGATGTAATGAACATGGACGTAAGAGATCTGGAATTTTCTGTGCGCTGCAGTAACTGTATGGCGCGTATGAATATCAAAAAGCTTTCCGAGCTGACCGCAATGGCAAAAGACGACATTTCCAAAATGCGCAACATCGGTAAAAAATCAATTGACGAAATGGATGATAAGCTGGCAGAAATAGGGCTCTGGTGGCAGATGACCGACCGTGACTGGGCTTCCTGGGGCATGAAGCATATTGAATGGATAAAAACACATTAAGTTTCTATTCTGTTGTATTGTGGATTTATCGCAGAATAACACTTCAATTTATTAACAACGTCGTTCGGCTATATTCTAGTCTAAAATAGAAAATAAAGCCGAACGACTATATTTATCCACTCAAAAATAGAATTTAGTCGTTCGACTAAATGGAGGCTTACAATGCAGGTAAATGATTCCATTTCTTTAGGTCAAGTAATTCGAAATCGCCGTAAGGAATTAGCTTACACACAGAAATATATTTCAGAGATAACAGGGTTTAGTATGAGTTTGAAACATAAATCTGATTACACGTGATGATTTAGCACAGGAAGCAAAGCACTGCGGTCTTGGCTCTAAAGTAGCGATAAAGATTTACGATGAACTGCATAATGGTATTAAAAAAGCTATTTTAGATTCTGCAGAGGAATTGTCGCAGTCAGGATTTACAGAAGCTCAGTCTATGGCAGAAAAGATACTTAGGAACGTAAAAAAATAACACGTAGGATATATGTGAATATTATTTTGAATTATTCGACACATGTATAGTGTTTTTATCTCATTTTTATAGATATGGATACTTGTTAATTCTGTCTTAACTGTTAATATAAAAAAGTAATAAAAGATTTAGTTTTGATAAGCCAACTTTCACTCCTTTTATAGAAAGTGGATGAGAATATATGTATGATGAACTTTATGATGATTTAATGGAATTCTATGTGGTGATGACGCGGACGGTGGAGAAGATAATCTGCCTTCGCTATCAAAAAATCGCATTAGCAGATTTATTAAACCTATTTTATAATAATTAAAAAAAATGTCCGTGGTTTTGGGAGAAAGAAATGCCTGTAACATGTCCAAGATGTTCTCAGAAAATAAACGATAATGAAAAGTTTTGTTGTGTCTGTTATCTGAAGAAAAATTCTAAAATGTATATTTATCTGGAAGGTCGGATCCAGGAACGTGAAAGAATTAAACTTTTGAAAAAAGAACTCGTATCTTTCAATAAGACTCTTGATAATTCAATTAGTATCTGTAAAAAGAATAACTTTTCTTCAAGTATACGAAAGAAAATAGATCAGATTGTAAGTCAAAAAATTGAATATACCAATAAGATTTCGGTTCTAAAGAATGATTTGGAGTCAAAAGAATTGACTAATCTGTTTTACCAGAAGTGTCAGGAATTTGAATCCAACCGGCAGAATTTTCAAAATCGTTATGCTGTCTGGCTTCAGAATAAGAAAAAACGAATTGTAAAAGGAATTATTATTACTTTCATTCTTTCTTTATGTGCAGCTGGGGCAGGTGTTTTTGTACTCAATTATGTTGGTATTATAGATGTAAACGCAACTGTTGCACAATATAAGGCTGAGCGTGAACTCAAGCAAGAAAAGAAGCTTGAAGCAAAAAAGAATAAAGAGATTACAGAAAAACTTAAGCAAGAGAAAAAACTGGAAGAAAAAAAACTTAAAGAGGCTGCAGATAATAATCTTGAAAAGGTTAAGCCTCATGTATCTACCGTAACTGTTTATGACTATAAGTTAGGGGATATTGGTCCTGCAGGTGGAATTATTTTCTATGATAAAGGAAATTATTCTAACGGCTGGAGATATCTTGAATGTGCCCAGAAAAATGCCGGTAACGGAAACTGGTGTTCAAATCCACAGTCTATGCCTGAACAAAAAAGCGGTCTTGGCGATGGAGAATTCAATTCTTATTATATATATGCAGAATTGGGAAATCTTACTGCCGCTTATAAAGCATTGTCTTATTCTGTAAATGGTTATTCAGACTGGTATCTTGGATCTGCTCAAGAATATAAAGAACTCGTTAATTATTGTAAATCTGGAAAAATGAAAAAGAGGCTCAAGAAAGCTGGCTTTGATGCCATTAACGGAGGCCTTCTTTCGAATGTTGTTTTCTGGACATCTGAATATAGTGGCAGTGGCAAAGTTTACATTGTTTATGGTGTAAAAGGTCTCACCGGTCAAGTTCTGGAAGGTAAATATGATGCCGGTGCTTATATGGTTAGACCAATCAGAAAGTTCTAGAAAGAGGGAAGAGATGAAAAAAATAAACGTTTTTTTAATAACAGTTATTGCTTCTTTGCTGCTGATATCTTGTGGTGGAAAAGCACAGAAAGTAAAAACAATTAAGTCTTCTAATTACATGGCAGCCTTAATTATGTATGGTGAAGATGAAGAATTTGTAATTGATGAACTTAAAAAATATTCTCCAGAAAAACATAAAATAGAATGCGATACTTTCTATTCTTTTGAAGATAATGGCGTTAAACTCATGAATGTTTCTCCTTTAGAGATAGCAATTATAAAAGGCTATGATTCTGTTGTAAGAGAGTTGATGCCGTACACAAATCTGTCAAAGACTTCTGATGTATCTATTTCCTCTGGAATAACAGTTTCAATTGAACAATGTACGCCATTTATCATTTCTTTAATTGTAGAAAATTTGCCAGACTATTCAGGGAAAAGAATGTATGCACAATTTCTGAATCATTCTGGGGCAAGTGATTATCTTGCAATTGAATCAAATATTTCTTCACCGGAGATTTCTTTGAAGATGGCTTCTCCGTTGGAGTTTTCTTTTTTCTTAATCAAAGACGGACATAAAACATATAATGAACTTAAAGAATATCCCTATTTTTCAACTTCACATAAATTTTTCTTATTTATAGACAATGAAGGTTTGTTGACAACTCTTGCGGAGGTACTAAGTGAATACCCAGATCTTTTATAACAATAACAACAACAATAATAATAATCCTGTAAATAATAATGCTTCCACTGGACTTCTGGCAATTGGAGAAATCATAAATGGATATACAATTACCTCTCTTTTAAGAAGTGATTCCGGTGAGGCTGAGATTTATATTTGTACAAAAGATAATACAGAGTACGTCTTAAAATATTATTACAACTGTAATCCAAAAACAGAGATTCTTGAGAAGATTAAATCTTTTAATCATCCGGATGTAATTTCTCTTTATGAGTACGGAAATTATAAGGAACATTTTTTTGAGATTCTGGAATATGCCAAAGGCGGTTCACTGGATACAAAACTACCGAACGGAAGGTATAAATATCTTCCTGTTTCAGAAGAAACTGCAGTTCAGATTGTAAAGGAAACAATAAATGCTTTTGATGCATGTCATAAAGCAGGAATCATTCACCGTGATATAAAACCAGGAAATCTTTTTTATAAGAATGCAGATGGTTCAGATATCCTCGTCGGCGACTTTGGAATTTCAAGTCAGTTTGATGTAGAAGATGGAATGAGTAAACATTTTACTCAGGCTGCTGCGCGAACAGAAGGTTATTCTGCACCGGAAGTTTATTCTGGAGTAATTGGTTCAGAACTCGATTATTATTCTCTTGGTGTAACACTCTGGGAATTGCTTACTGCAAAAGAGCCGTTCGTTAATGAGAATGGAAATAATATGTTCCCGAATGAAATCATGCTTAATACAATTCAGGGAAAGATGTGTGATCTTCTTCTTTCAAGAGCTCCTGAACTTTCTCCACGCATGAAGAATCTGATTCGCGGTCTTATGATTACCAGACACGATAAGCGATGGAATCATGATCTGGTAAGCCGTTACCTTGATGGAGAAGAAATCCCATTGTTTCAGGAAGTTACCAGTATTCCAAGCGTAACAATTGGAACAACTGAATGTACTTCGTTTAAGGATATTTCTCAGATCTTAATTACCGGTTCTCAGGAAGCAAGGGACTTTGTTTATAAAGGTCTTCTTCCAAGATATCTCGCCCGTGTTGATCAGAAACTTGCATCTCGCATTTCAGATAAAATCGATGAGTATTCTGCAAATAATCAGCTTGATAAGGGACTGTTTTATATTGCCTATACTCTGTGCCCGAATCTGGAATTCTGGATTTCAAAAGATTTGTGCATCCGTTCGTTGAGCGATATTGAAAAACTTCTGGAAACAAATCCTGATTTAATCCTTCCATTCCTGCTTGATGAGTCAAAGAATTTTTATAACTATCTGTATGTAATGGGCATGAAAGATGCCTGCAAGAAAATCAAAGAGATAGTTGAAAAATCTTCGAACCAATATATTATTGTTCCGAAAATTCTTGTTGCTCTTCACGGAAACGATATTGTGCCGTTCCAGGACGGTGTAAATAACAATCTGCATTTAAGGGATTTGAAGCAGCTGGATAATCTTGCTGAAAATCTCAAGCAGCGAATATTGTATCTGATTGATGCTGATAACCGCGAAGTCTGCGCATGGATAGAAAATCTTTCAGGCAAAGATCTTACTGTTTGGCGAAAGAGTCTCGAGAAAAAAACTTTCCACGACAAATGCACGGAATGGGGCAAATGGTATTATTTTATTCTATTTTTGAAAGGGCAGAATATTCCGTATTATGAGCGTTTCGAAGAAGGACTGGAAGGTAACCTCAGATATGGCTTGAAAGATATCAAAAATGAAATCGCATTCCCTGCTGCCTGGAACGATATTAAAGCAGATTCTGTCTGCAATAAATTTATCGTAAAAAAGAACGGAAAGTGGGGCGTAGTATCTGTTGATGGAACATTGATAATTCCATTTAATTATGAAGATATCGAAGTCTGGAATCCAGAAGTCGATGAATATCAGGTGAAAACTTTTGATGGTAACTATGCTTTGATTAATAATGATAATAAATCATTTTATACAGGGGCTGAAAAAATAAAGCATGCTTCTTTCAAAAATAAACCTTATGCTGTTGTTTATTCAACTTCGGGTATTTATTCTTACAGTAAAGGTTTTCTTAAGAAAACTCATTCATTTGAAGATGTGCTTTGCTGTAGTGATGAAAACTATGTTTATGTCTGGGGAAAATCAAATGAAAAATATGGCCTGTATGATCACAGTATTAGGCTATTATTTTCGACACCATATGATTTTATTTATCAGGTTTTCTCAAATGAATATGTGCTTGCTAGAAAAGAAGGTATGTTCTATTTAATGGAATTAAAAACTCGGAGAATTATGACTGCCGGTTATAACCGTGTAATTTATTCTGATGATATTATAATTTTTATTAGTAATAATAAGCATACCATTTTCAAAATGAGTTCAGACAATAAATTGATAAGTGAATATAATTGTTTGAAAAATGGAAATACTAATGTTTCTATATATAATGGTGATAATCAGCCAGTTCATGAATTTACATATATCTACGAATTTGAACAGGACAGTTCAACCGTGAAAAAAATCAATGGTGTTTTAAACTGTTTTGGTAAAGAAGGTTTTTGTACCTTTGATTGTAAAACCGGTAAAATACAACTTCGTTCAAATATGCTCCCTGGAGAATTGGAACTGCTTGCAAGGGTACTTCCACTCAATGAATTGTATGATAAGTTTGAACTGTTTACCGAACAGAAAAATTTCCTTGCAATCAATAAACTAGTAGAGTCTGTTTGGAAAGGCTATTTTGATAATCAGGATTATAAACAGGCGTCGTTTTTATTGCAATTTTTGAGAAAAGATCACACAGATGGGCTTCAAAATCAGTTTGATTATTATCTTGGTATGCTAGGTCAGGCTGCTTTCAAGCAGAACGAATATCAGGATGCTTTTGATTATTTCCAGGCAGCCAGTGAAATGAATCCTTCGGTTTGTGAATACTGGTGGCGCGGCGGAGATGCTGCATATCAAGGAAAGAATTATCAGGTGGCTTTGAATTATTTTGAAAAAGCGCTTGCTCTGGATCCTTCAAATGCAGACTTATTTAACAGAAAGGGAAATGCATTGTTTAGTCTAGAAAAATATCAGGAAGCAATTGCAATGTATTCTCTTGCAATCGATAAGTATGAATGTAAGGTATTTTATAAAAACCGTGCCAATGCATATGAAAAACTTGCCGAAAAAGGCGCGCCGGAATTAAGACAGAAAGCACAGGAAGATAGAAAAAGAGCAGAGGAGTTATAAACTATAATGGAAGTTAAATGTAATAATTGCGGTAAAGAAAACCGCGAAATTGCAAAGTTCTGCAGATTCTGTGGAAGCCAAATTGAAGTGAAAGTTGATGAAACTGAATCGCAAAATCCGGTTAAGCCTGCAACAGAGCACATTCCTGAAGGTAATCCGGTTACTCCAGTTATAAGTTCTGAATATGTCGGATTAAAAGATATAAAGGACAGACTCAATAAATACATCAGCCTTTTAAATATCGAAAAAGAACAGAAAAAGATGGGTATTAATATTGAGAAAAATACAACAGTTATTGTATTCAGAGGTGAGACAGGAAGTGGAAAATCTCTTGTTGCAAACTGTTTTATAAATGATTTGAAAAAATCAAAAGCTCTTGATTCTGACCGTGTAGAAAGACTTTCGGCAAAAGCCTTCCAGCGTGCTTATAAAGATGAGTTTGCAATTTCTCAATATCTTACAGAGAACCGACCTGGAATTCTTTTGCTTGATGAAGTTCAGGCAGATACTAATTACCTTCATGAAATTCTTACAGGTCTTACAAACAGCCCGTCTGAAACAATCTGTATTCTGCTTGGAACAAAAGAACCTCTTGATAATTTCTTTGAGGAACATCCGGAAGATATACAGAGGGTTTCAAGTTTCTATGATTTCCCGAATATTAGTGATAATGATTTGTGTGAAATTCTGGAAAGAAAAATTGCAGAGGCTGGATTTACTTATGGCGAAGAAGTGAAGGACAGTCTGCTTGCATGTATTCAGGCAGCAAAGAAAGATGTTACCTGCGTTTATAAAAACGGATGGCTTGTTGAAAAAGAAATCCTCAAAAAAATACGCGCAAAGCAGGCTTCAAGATTACAGCAGAATTTTTCAAATCTTAAAAAAGAAGATTATGTAAAAATCCTTCCTGAAGATTTACCTGTTATTGCCAAGAAGCTTACAAAAGAAGAAATCTTAAAAGAATTAAATGAGCTTATTGGAATGGATGATGTTAAGAAAGCTATCCAGGAACTTATGCAGACAATTGAGATGAATAAAGAGCGTGAGGCTCAGGGCCTGGCTGGAAAAGTTCCTGCAATCCACATTGTGTTTACAGGAAATCCGGGTACCGGAAAAACAACTGTTGCAAGAATCTTAGGAAAACTTTTCTTCTTAATGAAACTGCTTCCTACAGATAATGTCGTTGAAACAGACAGAAGTGGACTTGTTGCGCAGTATGTCGGTCAGACAGCGCCTATGGTAAACGCAATGTGTGATAAAGCAATGGGCGGAGTTCTCTTTATTGATGAAGCGTATACTCTGGCTGGCGATACCTTTGGAAAAGAAGCAATCGATACTTTGCTAAAGCGAATGGAAGATGACCGCGGTAAGTTTGTAGTAATTGCAGCCGGTTATAAAAAAGAAATGGAAAACTTTATTCAGGCAAACCCTGGATTAAAAAGCCGTTTTACTCATTATATCCATCTTGAAGATTACAATACGGATGAGCTCTTTCAGTTGTTCAGACTTTATGCAAAGAAAGCAGATTATACTCTTGATCCTATGGCGGCAGAAATTGTTTATACAGCAATTGAAGATATGGTCAAGAATAAAACAAAAGACTTTGCAAACGGCCGTACAATCAGAAACTTCTTTGACGAGATAACAAGAAAGATGAATGCACGTGTTGCTCTTCTTCCTCCTGAAAAGCGTACAAAAGAAACTATGGTTACTATTCTTTCTGAAGATGTTCCATATACACAGGAGAAGAAAATATCTGTGGACGATATTTTGCAGCAGCTTGATGAACTTATTGGAATGGCTGATGTTAAGAAAGCGGTACGGGAATTGTGTCAGACAATTCAGATGAACAAAGAACGCGAAGCACAGGGCCTGGCTGGAAAGCTTCCTGCAATTCATATTGTGTTTACGGGAAATCCTGGTACTGGAAAAACTACCGTTGCAAGAATTCTTGGTAAGCTATTTAATGTAATGCAGCTTTTGCCTACAGATAATGTTGTTGAAACAGACAGAAGTAGTCTGGTTGCGCAGTATGTCGGTCAGACCGCACCTCGTGTAAATATGATGTGTGATAAAGCTATGGGCGGAGTTCTCTTTATTGATGAGGCATACACTCTGGCTGGTGACACTTTTGGGAAAGAAGCAATCGATGCTTTACTAAAGCGAATGGAAGATGACCGCGGCAAGTTTGTAGTAATTGCTGCCGGTTATAAAAATGAAATGGAAGACTTTATCCAGGCAAATCCTGGCTTAAAGAGCCGCTTCACACATTTTATTCATCTTGAAGATTATACCCCTGATGAGTTGTTTGAACTTTTCAAACTGTATGCAAAAAAAGGTCATTATACAATTACTTCAGATGCAGAAACAATTGCACGTGAGCAGATTGAAGCTATCTGGAAAAACAGAGGCCGCGATTTTGCCAACGGCCGAACAATCAGAAATTACTTTGATGAAACAACAAGAAGAATGGATACAAGAATTGCGGCTCTTCCTGCTGAGCAGCGTAATGTTGAAACTCTTACGACAATTACAGCAGATGATTTTTCTAAAGGGGGTGACCAATAATGATTTGTCCATCAAAAATTTGTAAATGCGAAATACCTGATGATTCTTTGTTCTGCGACCAGTGCGGTATAAGAATATTAAAATGCGAAAAATGCGGTGCTATTGGAATTTCAAAATTCTGCGGAAAGTGCGGCGGTCATATGGTTTTCCAGGAAGCAAGTGAGTCTGTGCCTGAGCATCGTAAGCCGGAACAGAGTACTCCGGTACCTCCTGTGCCTCCAGTTCAGCCTGTACCTCCGGTTCAGCCTGCTGGAACTGTAATTATAGATGTGAATCCAGCAATCGCTCCTGTTCTGGAATTGCATAATAATGATGGCTGGAGTATCACTCCGAAGCATGGAAATATTCTTGGCCGAACCACAGGGGAGTTTGCTGCACAGCTTGGAAAGTACCCTGTTATTTCTTCAAGACATGCGCAGATAACCCTCAAGGATAAGGACTGGTATATTACAGATTTGAATTCCACAAATAAAAGCTATCTGAATAATGTTCAGATACAGCCGGATGTTCCGACAAAGTTGAACAATAATGATGTTCTTGTTCTGGCAAACGTTACATTTGTGGTGGTTATAAAATGACAATAAAAGCAGCGGCTTTCTCAACCAAAGGAATAAGACCTCACAACGAAGATTCTTTTTTACTCAACTCACAAATCGGTGGAACCGGAACAGAAGATTCTATGGCTTTCATCGAAAATCTTAGTGAAGGAGTTTTTGTTGTTGCAGATGGAATGGGAGGTCATGCTGCCGGAGACGTTGCCAGCAATTTTGTTGTAAGTGAATTTCTTCAAAGCATAAATTCTGTTTCAGAAATTAATGCTGATTTTTTTAATGCGACAATGTCTCAGCTGCATCAGCGTTTACTTGCAAAAGGAAAAAATGAAGGTACTGCAAATATGGGCTCTACCTTTGTTTCTCTTGTAATCAAAAATGATGAGTGCGGCTTTTGTAATATCGGAGACAGCCGTTTGTACAGATACAGAAATGGATTTATACAGCAGCTGTCTCATGATGATTCCCTTTCTGAAATTATTCCTAATGCTCCTAAAAACATAGTTACAAATGCCATGGGGGCAGGGCTTTCTGATGTAGAAATTGAAACAAGGTTTTCTGCGTCGTTTGCTGTTGCCGGAGATAAGTTTGTGCTTTGCAGCGATGGAGTTCATGGTCATGTTTCAGATGATGAGATGGAACAAATACTGCAGGAGAATTACAGTTTAGTGGAAAAGGCACGTAGCCTTGTTGAAAAGGCTTTGGAAAATGGTTCTGATGATAATTCAACTGCAATCATAATCGAACTGGAATAACAATGTAGGATATAGAAAATGGATAATAATGAAAGTTTTATGACTTCTCAGGCGCAGCAGGCCGAGAGTAGACAACAGACTTCACAGATAAAACGCTGTGCTCATTGTGGTGCTGCTTTAGATGATGATGTTTTATTCTGCCCGGAATGTGGAGAAAAAATCGGCGGCGAACAGAGAGTTTGTCCTGTCTGTAAATATTCAACAACATCTGAATACTGTCCTCATTGCGGATATAAAATTGTTCCGACAATCTGTCCTAATTGTAAGGCTGAATCTCATTATGATTTTTGTGAAAGCTGCGGAACCATTTTAAACAAGGAGCTCGAAGAACATTTAAAGCAGGTTGATTCTGTTGAAAAGCCAAGACAGATGACAGAAGAAGAAGCCCGGGAAATTGACAGAGCTATAGATGCAAGCATAACCCCGGAACTTAAGGCGTTCCTAAAAAAGGTTGAAGAACATCAGATTCTTCTGGAAGAACGAGACTATTTTAATAAGCGTGAAAAAAGAATTGTAAATGTTTTTGGAAAAGGTCCTGTTGAATTTGAATTACCGGACCCTGAAGAACAGGCTTTTATGATGAAAGCTTATGCTTCTCTGGAAAAGATTGTAATTGAACGTCAGAAAAAAGCATTAAAAGAAGAACTTGAAAAACTGTTTCCGGATATGCCGGAAGAAGAAATAAAAAATATTGTTGAAGAAGATTCTGCAGTAGTGGCAGAACGCCAGAGAAAAGAGGAAGAACGCCAGCGGCAGGAAGCTGAAAGACTTGCTGAACTTGAAAAACAGCAGAAAGAAATGGAACAGCGTTATAAAGCGGCAATGGCAAATATTTCTTCTGAATTAAAGACTGCTCAGGAACATGAAAAAGAAAGACTTGAAGAAATAAGACGAAAACAGGAAGAAGAAAGAAAACGGCTTGCCGAAGAGAAAAGGAAACTCGAAGAAGAACGTAAAAAACGCGAAGCAGAAAAAAGAAGACTGGAAGAAATTGCACGGGCAAAGCAGGAAGCTGAAGCGAATAAGATTCTGGGAACTTATACAGGGCGACCTGCTGGTAAAGGAAAAACAGAGTATTTTTGTATTAATTATCGATCTGGTTCAAGAATTTCTGGTTATCTTAGAACAAGATGGGACGAATACACCGGCTATGATTATGAATATTTTTCCGGAACTATTTATGGAAAAACTGTTCAAGTAGGTGTTGATTCCTGGGCTTTTTGTACTAGACCAAATCTACAACCTTTTTCTTCTTTTTATGGAACAATTGATGATGACGGAACATATATAAGTGGATGTTGGTCCTACTCACTAGGTTCACAATATACATCATATTATAAATACTAAGTGGAGATAGTAATGGAAACTCAGGTTTTGGGAAATATTAATAATGGAACTCAGGTAATTAGTAACCTTGGAACTCAGGTTATAAACAACGTACAATCTGGTGGTACACAGGTAATTAATAATAATTTCGGTAATGGTGGTGGAACACAGGTTATCAATCAAAATCCTGTAAACGGCGGTACCCAGGTTATCGGCGATAATATATCAAATATTTCAAGAACCTTTACCGGTGGCCTTCTTACAAAAGACGATGTAATTTCGGGTTGGAGAATTCTTGAAAAGATTCCGGTAAACTCAGGCGAAGCAGATTTATACATTGCAGAAAAAAATGGAGAAAAGGGGGTAATCAAATACTACCGCGGAAACATTCATCCTAAGGAAGAACTTCTCAAACAGTTACTGCAGCTTAAGCATCCTGACATCATAAATATTTACGAATATGGAAATTACAAGGGACATTTTTTTGAAATAATGGAGTACGCAAAAGGCGGCTCTCTTGATTCTCGAAATCCTGACGGAAGTTACAAGTATCTTCCGCTGTCTGAAGAAAATGTAATTCAGGTTTGTAAGGAAGTTATCAATTCCTATAAAACCTGTCACGAAAAAGGAATTATTCACAGAGATATAAAGCCTGCAAATCTGTATTTCAGAAATGAAGATGGTACAGATGTTGTAATCGGAGACTTTGGTATTTCGAGCGTTTATGGCGAAGAGGAATCTGTTTCTCACAAAACACAGACTGCATCTAGAACAACCGGTTATGCCGCTCCTGAAGTATTGTCGGGAATTATTACTCCTAAGATGGATTATTATGCACTTGGTATTACTCTCTGGGAAATTGCGACCGGAAAAGATCCTTTTGTTCTTGAAAGTGGAAAGCGCCGTAATGATGCTCACTTAATCCGCGATACCATTGAAGGAAGAATTGTAAACGACCTTCTCAGTAAAGAACCTGTGCTCAGCGAAAAGCTCCAGTATCTTATCCGAGGTCTGCTTGTAATTGATGATAAAAAACGTTGGGGCTACGACGAGGTTACCCGTTATCTTAATGGTGAAAAAGTAGAAATCGTTTCTGTTGAGAAAAAGGCCTGCGATTATTCTGTCGGCGAAAAACATTGTTCGACACTCGAAGAAATCGGTAATGCAATTGCTGCAAATCTTGAAGGAGCTAAAAAAGATATTTACAAAGGATTCCTTGCAGGTGCTCTGGAATCAGCATATCCTGATATTTCTAAAAAGATTGATGTTATTACAGAAGAAGCGTCAGCTAAAAATGAATATAACCTTGGTTTGTTGAGAATTGTGTGGCTTTTAAATCCATCATATCCTTTCAAAACAAAAAATGGTTTTGAAGCAGAAAACCTGGAAGATATAATTCATTTAATTTTGAATGCACCGGAAGAAATGATTCCTTTAATCAAAGACCATCAGTCAATTTTCTATCCTTATATTGAACATCTGGGGTACATGGATAAGATTGCGGAAATTAAGGAAATCACAAAAGGCATTAAGGACAAAGAAGATTTTGCCCTTATGTTGTGTGTCTGTCAGATAGCGGTAATTTTGAAAGATAAGACAATTAAACCTTTTAAGCTGGATCGCTATAAAGATTTTGAATTGTCAGAATTACAGCAGATTATGAAGATTCCTCACGATTTAAGAAATCTTGTTCTGATGATAATTTCTGAGCGAAGCTGTGAGGGGCTCTTCCTTCCATGGCTACTTTTGCAAAAGCCGGATCTGAATTTTAATATGATTACAGACTGGGAAAGTTTTATGGCCCAGATATAAGAGTAGATTTCAATTTATGGAGAAATATAATGGAATTATGCTTTGACTATGATAAATATGAAGCAGAAACAATAGAAAAACTTCTTTCACGCGTAAAAGAATGCAATCGCGATAAGGCAAAAGAACTCATCTATCATTGTATCAATGACTCAATTATTCATATTGAAATTTGTGATATTGACAATTGCTTTTCAGATGCTGCAGAAATTGAATATTTTGAATTCAATACAGTAGAGGAGGCAGAACCTCTTCTTTCAAAGCGTGGACCAATAAAGGCTTTGTTGGTTGTTGTTTTAGCTGGCAAAGATGATGAACTGACAATGCTTGAAGTTCAGGACTGTTTGATTCGTATAGAATCTGCTTCCGGGCAGAAACTTGATCCAGATAAATTAATCTGGAGTCAGATTCAAAAAGATCCTGTCGGATATTTGCATATGTTAGTTCAGTTCTAAATGTCTAGACTGCAAATCCCATTCGGGCTTTTTTGTCAGGTACATAACATAAGTATCATTAAAAATGATTTTGTTACCGTGGGCCAACACAGCGTTGTGCAGGCCTTCAAAAAACTTTGTTTTGTAAGGTTCGGCAATAACCATATGGTCGCAGTGGGTGCCGCTAAAGGCAACATATTCGTCAGCAGTCATTTCTCGCTTGCCATAAAAGTCGCGTTCTTCAAAATCTACATAGCCGTAATTTGTGGCATTCTGATAATGGAAGGAGCGATGAGGGTAGGGAGTTTCCGGTTTAAAGTAGGCATCATAGATTTTCTGGATATCGTCATAGAGGGCTGGATTTGTGCTTTTGTATTCAGATTTTGTAAGAAGCATAGCCAGTGTGCCACCGTGTGCAAGAAGGTCGTAGGTTTTTGAAAAGGCTATGTCTTCGGGAATCCACTGAATTGTAGCGGCGGAATAGATGAGGTCGAACTTGCGGATGTTGCCGGTGCTGCCGGTGTTGTTAGGACCGCCTGTTCCCAGCATGTCAGAAAAATCATGTGTGATAAAATCGTCATTTACAATATTAAAGTTGGGACGGTCGCTGAACTTTTCCTTCATCTTTGCATAAAGATGTTCACCAAGCTCAATTGCATTGTAGTCGCAGCCAGTGTTCAAAATCGGTTCTGTTGCCTGTCCGGTTCCAGGTCCTATCTCCAGCACTTTTTTACCCGTCCCGATTTTTGCATAAGCAATCAGACTGTCAAAAAGCTCCTGACTGTAGCGTGGGCGAAACTTATCAAACTGTTCAGGGATTGTGTCAAAAATTTTTCTGAATTCCATTTTAATTTTCCTTTTTATAAATCCAGTAGCCGTTAAAAGGAACTCCGTCCTTTGCGACCAGAAGTGCGTCTGTTTTTTCAAAACCAAAAGTCTGGGCGGCTGCAGTTCTTTCAACTGCATAAAGAGGAATCTTAGTAGCAACCTGCCTGCAATTAAACATTTCAAAGGCGTGTGGAATTATCAGTGACATGATTTCTTTCAGTACCTCTGCTTTTTCATAAGAACTGCCGACATCAAGACGCAGAATTCCAGACTCATTAAAAGCATCTTCCGAAAGCCGTTTGAACATTTCGATTGTACCGATTACCTTGCCTGTCGACTTTTCAATAATC
>CAMNGG010000282.1 GCA_946537975.1 uncultured Treponema sp.
GAAGAATGTAAAAAATTAGGAGCAGTCCAATAATCGAGCGGTTGCTGATTAACACTTAAGTTTTAGAAATCGTATGCGTTTTCGCCTGAGATACGAATGTTTTAAAATCGATGATTCACAAAGATGAGGAACATTCATATCTCAGGTGTTTTTTTAGTGCATAGTCTTTGCTATATTTTCATATTTTTCATCTATATAATTTTCTTTATTATATTTTCCACAGCATCCCGCGAACTGCCATGAAGATAATAGTGCCAGTAGCGGAAGGTCGTATTTATGTTTGAAAGTTTTATTTGATTTTTTATTTCATCTTTTGTGATTCCGCTTTTTGAATAGCGGCAATAGGATTCTATGATTTTGTTTTCATCAAAGACAATTCCATCTCCACTAAGGCGGCTCATAAAAAAAGCAATATCCGAAGCAGGATGTTTCAGGCTCACACTTTGCCAGTCGCACAGAATAAGCCGGCTGTTTTTTTCATGCTGCAAAATGTTTTCTGCGTGGAAGTCTCCGTGACAAAGACAGATACGGGAGGAGTACATGTCTTTATTCAGTTGATTTATGTGCGAAGCAAGCTCTTGAAGTTTTGAGAAATCCAGACTGCCCGAAGTCTCAGAATCATGCTCTTCAAAAACAGATTTCCATCCGTCAAGACAGCTTTGAATCTCCTCATCAGAAATCTCAAGCGGCTCCTGTTTTTCATTTTTCAGAAAATCCGGAAAAGGAAGCTCGTGCACCTGAGTAAGAAGTTCCATGATTTTATCGAAATCGCTGCAAGTCAAATTTTCTTTCGCAAGAGGAAAATACTCACCCATGATTATCTGAACATTATCATCATCAAAATGGCAATGAAAAATCTCAGGCAAAAATGCGTGATGCAGGTCCATTATATCCTTATAAAACTCAGCTTCTTTCAGACAAGCTTCCCAGACCGCCGCGCCATTTTCTTTTTCAAGCAGTTTGCTTTTCTCTGAAAACTTGGCAATTTTGTGGTCATCCAAAAGACAAACTTCAGCCCCGCTTTTTCCATGAGTGAGCGGCCGGACGGTGTGGGCGGCAAGATAGTTTTTAAAATCAAATACAGCTGCTTTCTCCATAAATTCTCCTGATTTACAATGACATGAAATCGTTTTTTTCTGCGATGTCATATCAGGTCGTGGTGTGACATGCCTTCAGAAAAATTTCGGATATTATAAAATCTCCATACTCGAAAAATTATCCGCATGAATTGGAACAGGGCTTACTTCATTGCCATCTTCCAGATAGTCTTTGAGGACTTTGATTTTTTTCTGCAGGTGGACGTGGATTGGTTTCCGCTCTTTCTGTTCAATAAAATCAAAGGTTTTGTACAAGGCTTGAATTTCTTCCTTGGTAACCCGGCATACAAAATCATCTCCCTGAATCAGGGCAAGAATATTGAAGCTGGTCTTTGGCATAAAAAAAATTGCCATCGAAGCCTTTTGATTTTCGAGATTTGCCATCAGGCTTTTGATTTTTTCTGCAAGAGGAGCCATAAGATTTTTGTCGTCCAATAGAGGTAAAAAACTTTCTTCGAGAAAGGCCAATTCATCGTAAGTGTAGACTTCTTCTTTTTTGATAATTTGTATTTCGCGGAGCATAATGTATCCTTATATTTTATATCGGAATTATCCCCGCGCACTTAAAAATCTTTTGACAAATCAGAAAATCCACACTATGATATTATCAGTTATGACGTTTATAAAATCATAGCAGGGATAAACTTGTTTTTCAGGATAAAGAAGCGCAGGGAAGAAAGGTTTTTCAAATTGCCCCACCTGGGCTTTGAATAAAGCGATGTCAAACGGCTCTTACAATGTCAACTAAAAGTAGCAGAAAAGCAACCGGCCGGTTATGTAAAAAGAAATGCCTGTGTGTTACAATAGCACCAGAATAATCAAGGAGGGCACAATGATTTTTTCTGAAAAACTTGCAGTCTTACGAAAAAATAAAGGAATCACTCAGGAGGCACTTGCCGAAAAATTAAATGTGTCCCGTCAGGCAGTTGCAAAGTGGGAGTCGGGACAGGCCTACCCTGATATTTCCAATCTGATTCAGATAAGCAATTTGATGAATGTAACGGTTGATTATCTTGTGCGCGACGGAGAATGCATGATGGCCCCGGATGACAGCACAGACACAGATTTGGACCGGCTCATAGCATTCCGCCTTGAGGCAAATGTGAATACCTACGCCGCCTTTATGAACGAAGCTCCATCCACCCGTCTGGACTCTCACGACTTCCGCTACGAAAATGGCGGCTACACCTACCACGACACTTATGTTGGAGGCGAGCAGTTTGCCGGAGAGGAAGCAATCTGGAAAAAAGGCAAATCTCTTTATGCAATGAATTACATGGGCCGGGTGCTCGCAAAAGAATTCAGCGGAAACTTTTTAAAATCCGCCCTGCGTGCCGCAGACAAAAAAATGCCATACCGTGGTCCCGAATATTTTGAAGACGGTGAATACACTTACAAGTGCAGTGTAAACGGAGACTTTACATGGTTCCAAGGCTACGAAGAAATTTTCTGGATGGATAAAAAAGTCTACGAATGTTATTTCCACGGAGGGCTGACACGAGCATCATCATAAAGGAAAGTTGAAAAGGCGAAGAAAATCTGTTACTATGACCCCATGACCGATTTTGAAAAAGTAAAAAACTACTACAGGCATTTTGATGAAAAAAACAGGCTTCAAAATGATAACAGCGGTAAGCTTGAGTTTTTGATGACGGTGCAGAAAGTCTGGTATGCCTGTTATCTGATTTTAAAGAATGGCAAAAATGAAAGAAATAATAGAAAAACTTTTTAATGAACTTGGATTAGGAAAAATAACTTCTCCTATCGCACCTGTTTCCGGCGGTTTTATGCACAGGATGTATAAGGTTTGTACGAAGACACACACTTATGCCGTTAAGCACCTGAATCCGGAAATTATGAAACGGGCGAGTGCGATGGATAATTACAAAAAAGCTGAAAAGCTTGAAGCGATTTTGGAGGAGAATGAAATTCCAATTGTCCCTGCGCTCACTTTTGATGGGAAAAAGATGCAGGAAATTGACGGGGAGTTTTTTTATATTTTTGAATGGCACAAAGGAAGCATAACCGACTGGAATAATATTACGGTTGAACAATGCTGGAAGGCTGGAAATATTCAGGGAAGAATTCATGCAATTAAGACAGAAAATATTTCATCAATGACACAGAAATCTCTTGTTCCAGAGCACAGCTCAATTGATTGGAACAAATATCTTGTGCAGGCAGCTTCTGCTACAAATGGGGCTGAAGTGGCGGCTAAAGAAATTGAGATGATCCTGAAAGAAAATATTCCCCTTCTTGAATACGCCCAGAGCGAATTAAACAAAGCTCGAAAATCACTTCCGAACATCACAACCATCATAGATGAAGATATGGATCCGAAAAATGTAATGTGGGAAAATGGTGAGCCAGTAGTAATTGATCTTGAATGCCTTGATTACGGAAATCCAGTTTCGAGTGTAATTCAATTGTCGCTTCAGTGGGCTGGAATTACGCTCTGTGATTTTGATGATGTAAAACAGAAGTCATTTTTCCAGGGCTATCTCGCAGCCTACAACAACGGCTTTAAAGATTACAAAAGCGTGTTTGGTCTTGTCTACACTTGGATTGAATGGCTTGAGTTCAACATTCAAAGGGCACTTGGCACCAGTATGGACAAAACTGAACAGGAGTTAGGATTAACCGAAGTAAGAAATACAATTAACAGAATTAAATATATTCACAAGATGAACGATAAGATAAAAAGTAATTTACGATTTTAAGGATTGCCCACTGTAATAAGGAGTAAAAAAATGAGTACAATTAATAATCAGAAAGATGTAAAAGAGCAGTACGCCAGCGCGGGAAATCTGAACACCCGCATTTCGATTCATCAAAAATATTCCACAAATAAAATGGGCTTCGGCAACTGGATATTTTCAAATTATAAAATCACGCAGGGAATGAAGATTCTTGAACTGGGCTGCGGAACCGGCGATATGTGGAAGGGACACGAGGATTTAATCAAGGCTTGTGACAGACTTGTTCTTTCTGATTTTTCTGAAGGCATGCTGGAAAATGCAAAATTAAATCTCGGAGACTGCGCCGACCTTGAATACCGCGTTATTGACATTCAGAATATTCCTTTTGAAGATGAAAGCTTTGATGTCGTGATTGCAAATATGATGCTCTATCATGTGTCGGATATGAATCGCGGACTGTCTGAAGTTCGCAGGGTTTTAAAAAAGGGCGGCGCCTTTTACTGTGCAACTTTTGGCGAGCACGGAATTATGGAATTTCTTTGTAAGGCTTTGAATGCTTATGGCGTGGAAGATAATGCCAATATAAACTTCACCCTGCAAAATGGAAAAGAAATTCTCGAGCCATTTTTTTCTGAAGTGCAGAGACTTGATTATGAAGATTCTCTCGCAGTAACAAACCTTGATGATCTGGTTGAATACATTTATTCACTTTCCAGCATGACAAGTTTGAGCTCTGTGCCAAAGGGTGAAATTCGCGAAGTGCTTGCGAAGTTTGTAGTGAATGGGTTTTTGAATGTTCCAAAAGAATACGGAATGTTTTGCTGCAGGAAGGCTTAAAGAATCAGATAATATAAAAAAATATGGATAATAAAAAATGAAAAAGCTTGAATTAAAAAATGATGATTTTCTCGGGTTTGTAAAACACCTGCGACACACCTGTCGTGGAATTGTTGTGCATGAGGGCAAGGTTCTTTCCTTACAAAACAGGAAATTGCAGCCTTGCACCAGGGCTCTTACATCATCTTAAAACAGAGGGCCGGCGAAATGACACAGATTCTCCGCTCAGGCAAACTGCTTGCCCGGGGAGAAATCTGTATTGCAGATGACACTTTTGCAATCCGCGTGGTTGAAGTTATTCACTCGTTAGAGCAGCTTTTTCTACAGCGTAACTGCGGCTTTTGAAGAGGTCAGCAACGTCTGAATCTACAAAACCCAGTTCGCACTTAACATCTTGTGATTCCCAGTCATTGATTTTAACTCGTTTCCATCCACGCTTGAAATAATCATTACATTCCCAGATTAAAGGACAGTAATTATATTTATCACAGTTATCAAGAACATTTGTCATCCATTTGATATCATCATTTTTTCTGACATAAGTTCCATCAGACTGCTCTAGCATTGCAACTGCATATTCGCCTACAATTACACCATATCCTTCATTTGTAAAACGCTGCATCTGGGCAAAATCTTCATTCTGTTCTTTAACTTCCTGCGCAGTGCCCCAGCTGTTTGCAACATTTGCCCAGCCTGCGTCTTCTGAAAGAATTGAATAGGTTGCCGGATCGTAATAATGAACAGATACCAGAAGTTTTTTAATATCTTCATTTGCAGAATCCTGTGGCATTTTATAACGTCTATCAGCAGTATAAGTCATACTTGTGTCATAACCTGGCATAAGGAGAAAGCGTTTATCATTTCTTCAATAATGTCATAACATTTATTCTGGAAGGCCGTAAACTCAGATGCAGAAGAAGACCATACACTCACTTCTGTATCAGTAGTATAATCTTTACCACCAATTGAAAATTTATGATAGAATCCGGCACCCCATTGTTCATTAGCTGCTTCAAAAATTAACTTGTAAGAATAATCCTTAAAATAAGTTCCTACCTGATCCCAGATTGCATCAAAAACTCTGTAAGCTTC
>CAMNGG010000283.1 GCA_946537975.1 uncultured Treponema sp.
GCGGTAAACGTAAGCCGCCAGACAATCAATGCGATTGAAAAGGGTGATTATAATCCTACAATCAATCTCTGCATAGCAATCTGTAAGGCTTTGGGCGTAACCTTGAATGATTTGTTCTGGGAGAATTAATGAAATCACAAAACCTGACTGCAGAAGAACAGTACAACAAAATGGTTAATACACCGGTATCGCGCCTGATTGCAGGTCTTGCGATACCGACTGTAATTTCTATGCTGGTAACTTCCATATATGATATTGATCTTCCCGACAGCAAAGAACAAACTGCAAGGTTTAACAACAATTTCAAAAATCGATATATCTTCAGAATTTATACTTTTAACTCCAGAAGAACTGCATCAGGCCGCCGTCAGATTCAGCCAGCTAGTCCGTTCATTTTAGTTTTGAGTTTTGCAAGGGCTCGCTGTTCAATGTAATGAATATATTGTTTTGACTCGCCAAACTTTTCTCCAATTTCAGTCAGCGAGTAAGACTGCTTATATTTTTTTAATCCGTAATGCATGCAGATGATTTGTTTTTCAAATGGAGAGAGCGTATCTAAATTGCTATAAAGCTGTTGTTTCTGAAGATGATAAACTGCAGTTTCTTCGGGAGTGTAAGATTCAGTGTCTGGAATGCAGGAAAGTTTTGTGTCTCCAAAATCACTGCCGGTGGAATCATCAAGGCTAATCTGCTGAATGCCAGCGACTTTGTTACAGGACGCCAGAATTTCATTCATGATGCACATTCTTGCAAACGTAATTACTTTTGTGCCTTTTGTAAAATCAAAATGATCGATAGCTTTTATAAGAGCGATAATTGCCTCTTCGTTTACCTCCTCATTTGAAAGTCCATGACCATAGAATTTTTTTGCATAACTAAGTGCATAACGGATATTCGCGCGAATCAAAGTTTCGCGTGCCATCTTATTGCCAGCCGCAGCCTGCTTTGCCAGCTCCACTTCTTCATTTTTTGGAAGTGGTGAAAGTGAGGATTTATAAAATGAAAGATTAGACATACGATATCAGTATACAGCGTACTTTCTCACAACTTGAGAAAACGCTCAAATTTATTTATAATTTAAAAAAATATTTTTGAGGGAAAAATGTCCTGCGGAGTCGACGAATACAAAAGAATCAAAGCAATAGACGATGTTTTCAAACTGGGCTACAAATTTACCATAAAAGAACTTTCCATTCATTTAAAGCTTAAAAACCTTCATGACCCCGCAAATGCCTTCCACTGCGGTACCAGCGAAAAAGTCCTCTACAAAGTTCTCACAGCCATGAAAAACGAACTTCACGTTCCACTCACCAAAGACTGCGAGAACAGATATTATTATGAGGTGTGAGATGTCAAAAAAAGTTGTTTGCGATTACACAGAATTTACCAGGCAGATAACTACTCTTACAGAAGATACTTTCTTCGAAATTCAAGGTTCTTACGAATCATTGTCCGAAGATCAATTAATGTGCTTCAATGCTCCTGATGAACAATTTGAAGAATATTACGGCACAATGGAAACTCCTCTTGACCAAATAGCCTTACTTCTTTCATCAGTTCGAGATGGAATTATGGTTGAGCTGGACTTAAGAAAATTTGAAGCTCCCTGCGGTTTCAGTTTTTTCTTTAAGAATTTAAATTCCTTAAAAGGTATATATCTTCCAACAACAATAACCGCTTTGTATAAAGACGCTTTTTCTGATTGTATAAATCTTGAATACATAATTATTCCCTATATTATCCCGAATCCTTTTTTTGCTATTTCTGTTTACACGGAAGCTATACAGAACTGTTCAAAATTAAAACAATTTAAAATTGAATCTGAATTAGGATCAGTTAATTTTAATCCTATTTGTAATTGTCCAAATTTGAAAAAAGTAGAATATACACCAAAATTTAAAGATGCTAATTACTACCATTTAAATCCTACAGAATTTAATTATGAAAAAATTCGTATTGAAACAGAACGCTTAATAATGCGACCACTCCTATTAAAAGATTTTGAAGCAGTTAAAAAATGCTATCTCGACCCAAGAATGTTAGATTATGAAGAAAAGGAATATTCATCAGAAAAAAATTTAAAAGAAGAATTGGAAAGAGCTGAAAAATGCTGGATGCTTCCTAAACTTTCACTTTGCCATTTTGCAATCTGTTTAAAAGAAACAGAAGAAATAATAGGTCATCTTCCTTTAATGAATACAGATGCTTATGAAAGTGAAGAAAACTGCGAAGATCAAACTGGTCATTCAATTGGCTGGGGGATTGCATATGAATATCAAAAACAAGGCTATGCCACCGAAGCTGCAAAAGCAGTAGTTGAATGGGCAAAATCTTTCCTTAAAATGTATCGCCTTTGGGCTTACGCAGACAAAGAAAATAAAGCAAGCATCCACGTCATGAAAAAACTCGGCATGACCTATGAAACCGAGTTCAAGTATATTGACGATGAAGGTCAGGAAAGAATCAGAGTTGTTTATGCGGTGGAAGAAGAGTAACTCAGAGAATGTTTGATTTTAGGCCTTGGTTTGTGGAATTATTATGTAGCCAAGTTTTTTTGCTACATCAATAAAAACTTCAATACGTTTTAGATCCCATTGGGTACTAACAGATACTTCTTCTCCATTGACATTTAAAACTTCATCCTTGAAATATCTTTTTTCATCTTTTATATCTTTTGTGCGGATTAGAGTATTCTTATTATCATTTTTAAATGCCTTATCTAACTCTTCATACGTAATTTCTGGATGTTTTTGTACATAATCTTTTATTACAGCAAGGACAAGCCGCCCTTTTCCAAGAATATCACCATTAAACTGGTATTTTGTGTTATCTCGTTTTGAAATTGATTGTAATGCTTTTGAAATATCCTTCTTATCTTCTTCCAAGGTATCAGGATCATCTCCAAGTGCACTCAATGCAGCCATTAGCAGCTCTTTATTATTATCCCAAAAATCTCTTAACATTTTCCTCTGATCTTCATTTGTTGCCATGATACAAATCTCCTTCTCTGAATAACTTAAACATCGTTGGTAATTATTTATAAGAGTCCTTGCAGAGTCATTCATTTTGTTTTTCATACAAGGTTCTAACACATAATCATTAAGTGCTTGATAATTGATTATAATATATTTATCACATTTACATTTTTTGGATAAATCTGTGGAATTTTTTAATTCGAAATCATGTAAAGGTAATAAGAAAACATATAGAGGTTTAAAATAGTCATTTGAAGAAAATGTCTTTTCTGCCCAGTCATAATATATTTCTGTTTGTTTTTTATCATTTATATAATTATTTTCTGTTGAGTTTACTTTATTTTCAATTATGATTGGTTGAATTTTTACTATATCCCCAATTTTGATTTTTGCTTGAATTAATATATCAATTCGTTTTTTATCCTCTATACCATATTCTCTTGTTATCGTTGTATTACTTATTTCAATATCATTAGATAAAATAGAATTTAATAAATCTTCTGAAAAGAAACTATTTTTATTACACTTAAGATTTGTTTTTGCCCAACATAATAATAAGAGAAACTTCTTTAGTGGAAAATCTCCTAGACCATGGTTTTCATTTGGATTAATTAACCAAGCTATGAAAGATGAATGTGTATTCTCATCTCGCTCAACTTTAAGAATCTCAAAATAATTTTTATAGGAATAGAAAGAAGATAATTCAATGTATTCTTTAGAATTATAGAATTTAATGATTTTATTTTTTGTCTCTGTTATATCCATAGTTTTTCCTAAAATAAATCATATTATCGTCAGTTTAATCTTGTCAACTTTTTTCCCAAAATTTTTGAATTTTTTACCTCCTCCCGCGTATATATATATGTAATGAAATTTATTTTAAACAAATTTCATCAGGTTCTTTGACATATTTAGGGAAGGCAAGGAAGGGCCGCTGGAGGCCTGTGATTAATTAAGAAAAAATTTTACGTCAGTAAATTTTGATTACGTTACTTTCTTTTTTATTTTACGTTTTCTAAAACACCCCTATATTTCTCTTTTGCTTTTTGTATAAAAAAGAAGTTATTTGAAAATTTAGGGATGGTATTTTTTTGGGTGCTGGTCGTTAGTGGCCAGAGTTATCAATAGTAACTTAATATCAGAGGAGACTATATGAGACCAACTAAAAGATCAAAGGTTATCGACACAACTTACAGAGGATGCCCTGAGTGTACTTATCCATTGCGAAAAAGCATTGGAGTTGAGGGCAATATTACTTATGTCATTTCAAAATGTACAAACAACAGATGCGGTTATTCCAGAAAAAGAAAAATTGCAGAAGACAAAGAAGCTGCCTAAAAATCATAAAGTTATTTTGATGAAACTAAAATATGGACACCCAGACCTAGTTTGTCTTATTGCAGCAGGACTGGACGAGTTTTAGCAGGAGCTTTTTTCCCATCTAAGTAGTTGAGGGTTTTGGAGCTCCGTTTTTTGAGAAGCCATTTTTAAGGAGGAAAATTTATGTCAGTTAAAATTTTGAGAGATATATGGGTTCTTTCTGGACAGTATCATGTGATGAAACTTGGGCTTATTGTTCCATTTTTTGAAGAAAATGCTTTAAAAGATTTAAAAAGATTTGCTTTAGAATCAAAACAAATTTTGAATGTACTGCGCGATACTCCTGTTGAAGAACTTAAGAAAGATGAAACTTATTCGGATACAATTGGGGCCACTCACAAAATGATTTTTAATTTAGAACAATTATTATGGGATTATGATTTAAATTTTGAAGTGATTAATAAATCAGATTTTAAGAAATATGCAAAGGAACTACACAAAAATGCTCAGAAGATTTATTTGATTATTACAGAAAACTTTACACAGGAAGATAAAAAACAGTACATAAAAAACTGCATTGATACGTTTAAAAGACGGTATGAAAAAACTGAAGGTCAAATTGTACTTTATATTGGTAAAGGTTTAATACGAAAAAAAATCTGTTCAAAAGGACTGTCAAAAAGCTTTATATCTCTAAAAGGAAATGAATTAATAGAAACGTTAATGAAACTTGTTTCAGAAAAAGATCCTGCCAACGAGTTTGATTATGTAATCTTTTTCGAAGAGATTGAAAATGAACTGAGAGATGAACAGGTAAAATGGGCTATGAAGGAATTAGCCTGATTTTGTTTAGTGGGTTGAAGTGCCGTTTATTATTTTCAGGAGGTATAAATGCGAAGAAGAAATTTTGGATTGTCAGATGAAGACAGGCTTTATAGCATCAGTATGGAAAAAGCTGATAAAAATGATTTGCTTGCAATTGCTGGTTATCTTTTTATCATTACAAAAAACATAGATAACGAACTGATTTTCGATGAAGAACAATGTTTTACAATTCTTGTAAAGCTTGCAGAAAATCTCAGCTTAAAAGAAAGACTTGAAAAAGTAGTTTTCAATTATGTTTACGACCTCCAGCTTGCAGGCAAACTTCAATATCACGAAAATTTTGACAACGAAGAAATTGAAGAGGATGATTTTGATGAGCTTGAACAAAAGCGTCTTAGTCAGAGAGCAATCCGAAGAATGAAGGCGAAAAAAACTTTCGTTTTTGCAGAGGACGAAACAATAAGTGACCGAAACTTAAAATTTCTGGATATGACAGAAGGCGAGAGAAATTATTATAGAATCCTTGTCAAAAATGGAAAAGGTGCTTATTCTCAGATTCTCTATCATACTTTCTTTAGTAAGGCGGAAGTGGACATCAAGGAATTTCATAAAGAGCTTCCAGCCAGATTTGAAAAGAAAATTCACGATATTTCAAAGCTGGATTTTCTGAGAAAGGAACTGCATCTGTCTGATGCCGAAACAGAGTATCTTTTGTTCCGTTATAGAAAAGGTACAATTCAGATTGCTTCAGAGGTTTTGAATACATTAACCTGCAATTCAATCGGGCTTTATACAGAAATTCTTGGAATTACAAAAAAGCAGTTTCAGCAGATAACACGTAGAGATTCAAAGCTTTTTCAGTACGGTTTTATTGATGAAGAAAGAATATTGAATCCGGTGCTTATGGAATGTATAGAAGCTCAGGACTTCAGCATTTATTTTACAGATTGTATCAAGACTCAGGAAATCAGCAAAACCTATGCGCTCAGCAGTTTTTCTGTTCCGGCAAAAAATACAAAGATTTACAAGAGCCTTCTGGAATCAGAAAATCCGGTTTCAATTCTTTTGTATGGCGCGCCAGGATCCGGTAAAACAGAATACGCAAAGTCCCTCATTAAAAGCGCAGGGAAAAAAGCAATCATCTTTAAAAATGAAAGTGAAACTATGCCGCGTGATGATGCCCTCAACTGCTTAAACTGCCTGCTTTCCCTTGACCGCAAAGACTCTGTTCTGATCGTCGATGAAGCAGAATCAGTGCTCAATACGAGGGTTGAGACATTGTTCGGTGAATCAGTTTCTCCAAAGAAGAAGGGCATCATAAACAAGATGCTTGAAAACTCTAAGAACAAAGTTATCTGGATTGTGAATTATAAATCACAGATGGACGAAAGCACTCTGCGCCGTTTTACCGTTTCGCATAAGTTTGAGCCAATGACCTCTTCCATGCTCGAAAATATTGCTTCAAGAAAATTGCAGGCACTCGAGCTTGAAGCCTCAACCAGAAAAGACATTCTTAAGCTTCTTTCGAAATATCAGGTGACAGGCGCTTCGGTTGATAATCTCATTAAGACAGTTACCAGCATGAACAGCAAAAATGAAAAAGAACTTCTCGAAAATATCGACATTGTTCTGCAGGATAATTCAACGCTGCTTCACGGCAAGGCAAAAATGCGCACAAAGGTAAAAGATTCTTATGATTTAGGCGTTCTGAATACCAGCATTTCTGCAAAGAAGATTATGAACATGCTTGTGAATGCAAAAAAATATGCGGACAAAAATCCTGGAAATGGAGCGGTGCGTATGCTTTTTTACGGCTTGAGCGGTACAGGTAAAACTGAGTTTGCCCGTTACATCAGCACAGTTCTTGGCAAGGATATTCTTTTGAAGCGTGCCAGCGATATTTTTGATAAATACGTTGGTGAGACTGAAAAAAGAATTGCGGCTGCGTTTGAAGAGGCTGCAGCCAATGACCAGATTCTTCTTTTTGATGAAGCCGACAGTTTCTTTGCAGACAGAAATAATGCCGAGCGAAATTTTGAACGCACTCAGGTAAATGAATTTCTTACTCAGCTTGAAGAGTTCCCGGGCATCGTCATCTGTACAACAAACCTCAGAGGCATTATGGATTCCGCAATGCTCCGACGCTTCCATCTCACCGTCGACTTTAAGGCCCTGACAAAGGAAGGCATTGAAACACTTCTCCACAGATTCTTCAAGGATTATGATTTTGCGGACAAAGACATTGAAAAGCTTGTACGTTACGATTCAGTAACTCCAGGTGATTTTAGCCGCATCGCCGACTCAATCAGATTCATGGACCCCGACGAATTGAACGGTCCTTCCATAATCGACCAGCTCTGTGATATTCAGAAAGAAAAAAACGAAAATGAGCACACCCATAAACGAGTCGGTTTCTGCGCGTAAAAAAAGTTGTGTATGGCGGAGATTTAAAGTCAGACTTGAAATCTCCGCCATGCCATAGTATTATATTTATATGATTAATAGAACCATAGCTGATTACATTAAATCATGCATGAAAGAATATTTCTCTGTTGCAGTGTTTGGTCCACGTCAATGCGGTAAAACAACACTCATAAAGGAACTCTATCCTGATTTTTCTTATGCAAATCTTGAAGATATGAATATTCGTGCTTTGGCAAAAAATGATCCCGAAGAATTTTTTACAAGATTTCCAGAACCAGTGATTATTGATGAGATTCAGCGTGTTCCAGAGCTTTTAAGTACAGTTCAGGTTCGAATAGATAAGAATAAAAAGAAAGGACAGTATATTATAACCGGAAGCCAGCAGATTCCATTGAAGACAACAGTTTCCCAGTCGCTGGCAGGAAGAATTGCAATAGTTCAGATGCAGCCTCTTTCACTTGCAGAATTAAAAGATTCTGGATTTGAGCTTGATAGAGATACACAGCTTGTTTCAGGTTGTATGCCTTTTCTATTTTCTGAAAAAGGACATAAACCATTTGATTATTACAGAAACTATGTTCAGACTTATCTCGAAAAAGATATTGCACAGATTGGTGCTGTGCAGGATTTAATGCGGTTTGAAAATTTTATGAGGCTTCTTGCTGGACGAACTGGTCAGCTTGTGAATAATTCTGCATTGGCTACAGAAGTTGGAGTTTCAAGTGTGACGATTGGTTCATGGCTTTCTGTCCTTGAAGCTTCGCATCTTGTTTATATTCTTAAACCATGGTATGAAAATCGAAATAATCAGGTTGTAAAAACTCCGAAAGTTTATTTTTGTGATACTGGTCTTGCTTCTTATCTTTTGGGAATTGAGACACCGGCACAGATGCAGCGTGACCCACTTATGGGAAATCTTTTTGAAAATCTTGTAGTTTCAGAAGCTCTTAAAACCAGATACAACAACGGAGCTGAGCCAAATCTTTATTTCTTCAGAAACAGTAAAGGTTTGGAAATTGATATCATTCTGAAAGAAAACAAAATCCTCAACCTCTTCGAAGTAAAAAGTGGCAAAGCGCTTAATGATGAGTTCACAAAAAACATGGAGAAATTCTGTTCTAAATATTCTTCAAATGTTTCAACAGATTCTGATGATGGTGTAAAAGGAACGGTTATTTATAGCGGTGACACTGTTCCGTCTTATAAAGATTATGCATACATTAACTTTCATCAGATAGCAGAACAGTTTGTTCCAAAAGAAAAACCGTTTGTGTTGGAGTTCTAAAAGGAATTTTAAAAAGCAACCGGTTGCCGTAGAAAGAGTGGATTTAACGTGTTATAATGAACAATAGGTTAGGCTATGGAGCTGCGCCGAAGGCGGCCACCGCAACGGAGGTGGTTGAGTAGCCCGAGAGGGCGTATCGAAACCACCAGAGTGAGGAGGCTGAGCGTTAGCGAACAGCGTAACAGCCGACCTGAGCGAAGTGAGGAAGCGCGGAGCGCTGCCGAACGGAGCGAGGGGAACCCAAAAAAAGAAGGAGTATAAAGCACATTATGAAAACTGTTGCAGGAATTGACCTTGGTACTCAGAGTATGAAGGTTGTAATTTACGACTACGAGAAGAAAGAGATTATCGAAAAAGCAAGCTGCCCTATGGAGCTGATTTCTGAGGCAGACGGAACTCGCGAGCAGAAGGCTGAATGGTTCGACAAGGGACTTGAAGTTTGTTTTGGAAAGCTTTCTGCAGAAAATAAAAAGACTATAGAAGCTATCGGCGTTTCTGGTCAGCAGCATGGTTTTGTTCCGCTTGGAGCAGACGGCAAGGCTTTGTACAACATTAAGCTCTGGTGCGATACTGCAACAACTAAACAGTGTGCCGAGATTACTAAGAAGGCTGGTGGCGACAAGAAGGTTGTTAAGCTGCTCGGCAATCTGATGCTTCCTGGTTTTACTGCTCCAAAGATTCTCTGGCTTAAGGAAAACAAACCTGAAGCTTTTAAGGCTTTGAAATATATTATGCTTCCACACGATTATTTGAACTGGAAGCTGACTGGCGAGTATGTAATGGAGTACGGTGATGCTTCTGGTACTGCTCTCTTTGATTCAGCTAACCGCTGCTGGTCTAAAAAGATTTGTGATATTATTGATGGTGGCCTGCTTGGTCTTTTGCCAAAGCTGATTGAGCCAAGTGCACCGGCTGGAAAAGTGTCGGCTGAAGCTGCTGCCGCTTATGGTATTCCTGAGGGAATTCCTGTTTCTGCCGGTGGTGGAGACAACATGATGGGTGCTGTTGGAACTGGTACTGTTGC